>JACMKY010000211.1 GCA_014379925.1 Cytophagales bacterium
AGGCTTTGTTCAACCTGAATTTCAACTACCGGGTAAATCCGGCCGAAGTGGGCAACCTGCTGGATATGAAAGTAGACGGCAAGGGAACTACCTTCAACGTGACCACGTCGGCGCTCGCCGACGTGGTCCAGGTGGCTGCCGCGCAACCGGCCGGCACCAACTGGGACGCGAAAGCCGCCAGCCTCACCATTCGCAAGGGGTTGCGGTGCGCCGAAAGCGCCTACGTGAGCACCGAGCCGATGGGTTTGCAAACGGAACTGCCCGACAAATCCAACTTCCAGGTTACCCAGGCGCTGGGCGAATACGAACTGGAAGACGGTTTCATTCACGTGTACACCAACCAAACCGTGGAAGGCAACTGGGCGGCATCCCGTCAAATCGCCGACCTGGTTTCCCTCGATCCCAAAGTGGATTTCCGGGTAGAAACACTCGACCACGGTTTTCTCCTCCGGGGCAAGTTCGGACCCGGTACCTACCAGCTGACGATCTCGGATGAACTGCGCGGCATCTTCGGCGGTCGACTGAAAGCCAATTACGAGCAGGCCGTCGTGTTCGGCGAAATGAACCCCGCCATCGCCTTCGCCTCCAAGCGGGGGCTCTACCTGAGCAGCGGCGGCGGCCAGAACGTGGGCGTCCGCATCGTCAACGTGCCCAAGGTACGGGTGCAGGTATTTAAGATATACGAAAACAACCTCCAGGCTTTCTTTCGCAACAACGGGCTCAACGGCGGCGATGGTTACCAGGAGGAATACTACGACGGCTACGAACGGGAGATCTACCTCGACGAGAACGACAATCCCTACGGCGACGTGGTGCTCGACCGGGAGTACGAATCGCGCCAGCTGGCTCCGGCGGGCGAAGCGCGGCTGCTGAACCTGGCTCTGCCGCAGTTGAATGACCTGCCGGGCGTTTACGTGGTCAAGGTGAGCTCCACCGAAGACCAGTACCTCAAGGCCAGCAAGCTGGTCTCCGTTTCCGACATCGGCCTCATCGTGCGCGAGACGGAAAACGACGTGGTGGTGTTCGCTAATTCCGTTCTCTCGGCCAAGCCCTTGCCGGGGGTGAAGGTGAGCCTGATTTCTTCCAACAACCAAAACATCCACCAGGCCGAAACCGACGCCGAAGGCATCGCCAAATTCGCCGACCTGCGCACCAAGGCACCCGGATTCCGGGTGCAGATGGTGACGGCCCGGCGCGGCGAAAAGGGCGGTGATTTCAACTACCTGCACTTCAACCAGACCAAGGTGGAAACCGCGCGCGCCGAGGTGGGCGGCCTGCGCGAGAATCCCTCCGGCTACCAGGCCTTCCTCTACGGCGACCGCGACATCTACCGGCCCGGCGAAACGGTGCACCTCCACACCATCGTGCGCGACGGCACCTGGCAGCCGATCCCGAAAGCACCGATGAAACTGAAAATAACCCTGCCCGACGGCAAGGAATTCACTACCATCAAGGCCTCGCTCAACGACCAGAGCGCGTTCGGCGCTTCGGTGAAGCTGCCCGTATCGACGGTTACCGGCACCTACCAGGCGGAGGTCTACACGGCCAACGACGTATTGCTCACTGCCCGCAGCATCAGCGTGGAAGAATTCATCCCCGACCGCATCAAGGTGAACGTGACGCTGGACCGGCCCACGGTAAAAACGGGGGAAGCCGTGGCCCTGCGGGCAACCGCCCTTAACCTGTTCGGTCCCCCGGCAGCCGGGCGCACCTACGAGATCACGTTCAACCTGACCAAAAAGCAGTTCGCGCCCCCAGGGTTCGCCAATTATAATTTCTCGCTCAACGGGGCCGAAAAAAAGACGTTCGAGCAAACCGTGCGGCAGGGCACCACGGATGCGGCCGGCGGCCTGACCGAGACGTTCGAAATCCCCGCCCAATACCGGGACCTGGGCCTCTTGCAGGGAGGGGTTTTTACCACCGTCTTCGACGAGTCGGGGCGGCCCGTCAACCGCGTGAGCCGCTTCGAGGTAACTACGCAGGACGTGTTCTACGGCATCCAGTCCGTGGACCGTTACGTGGATACCCGACAGGCGTTGCAGATTTCGCTGGCGGCCCTCACCGGGGATGGCAAGCCGGCCAACGCCACGGGCCGGGTGCGGATGATGAAATTTAACTGGCAGACGGTGCTCGAGAAGGACGACGGGGGTACGTTCCGCTACGTGTCGCGCAAGCAGGAGCAAGTGCTGGAGGAACGGACCATCAAGTTCAGCAACGGCCGCGCGGGGTACGGCTTCGTACCTACCCTGTCGGGTGAGTACGAAATCCAGGTCTACCGGCCGGGTGCCGACACGTACGTGGCGCAGGCGTTCTACGCCTACGGGTACGGCAACACGCAGAATTCCTCCTTCGAGGTAAACACCGACGGGCAGATAACCATTGAACTGGACAAGGCCCGCTACGAAGCCGGGGAAGAAGCCAACGTGCTGCTCAAAACGCCCTTCGCCGGACGGATGCTGGTCACCGTGGAGCGCAACCGGGTTTTTGACTACTTCTACGTGGACACCGACAAGAAATCGGCCTCCGTCAAGATTCCCATCAAACCCGAATACCTGCCCAACGCCTACATCACCGCCACGCTGCTCAAGCCGCTCGACGACGCGGCCGGCAACGCCGTTCCGCTGACCGTGGCGCACGGGTTTGCCCCCTTCGCGGTGGAACGGAAAGCGAGCCGGTTGCCGCTCCAAATCACGGCGGCGGCGCAGTCGAAATCCAAGACCCGGCAAACCATCGTGGTCAAGACCAAGCCGGAGTCGGACATTGAGGTGACCCTGGCCGTGGTAGACGAAGGCATTCTGCAACTGAAAGACTTCGCCACGCCCGATCCCCACCAGTTTTTCTTCCAGAAACGGGCCCTGGAAGTGAACAGCTACGACGTGTACCCGCTACTGTTGCCCGAGTACCGCGGCAAAGGCGGTTCCCCGGGCAGTCCCGGCGGCGACGGCTACGATTTGCAGAAGCGCGTAAACCCACTCACCAACCGGCGGGTGCAACTGGTGGCCTTCTGGAGCGGCGTGCTGAAAACCAACGGCGACGGCGAAGCCACCTACGTCGTCGACGTTCCGCAGTTCTCCGGCGACCTGCGCATCATGGCCGTGGCCTACAAGGATGGAGCCTTCGGTTCGGCGCAGGCCAACGTGAAGGTCGCCGACCCGATTGTGGTCAGCACGTCGTTGCCGCGCTTTACCAGTCCGGGCGACCGGCTGCAAGTACCAGTTACGCTGTCCAACACCACCAAGCAGACCGCCAACGCCACCGTCCGCATCCGGGCCACGGGGGCGCTGGTCGTGGCGGGCAGTTCGGAAGCAACCACTGTCCTGGAGCCGAACCGGGAGGGGCAGGTGCAGTTTGCCGTAAACGCCAAGGACGCCGTGGGCACCGGGCAGGTAACGGTGGAAGTAAGCGGACTGGGCAGCACCTTCAGCGAAACGATCGACCTCACCGTGCGTCCGGTTACCTCCCTGCAAAAAGTCAGTGGCAGCGGCGTGGCGACGGCGGGCCAAACAACCACGTTCAGCCTGGCCAACGATTTTATTCCGGCCACCGCCACGGGCCAGCTGATCGTGAGCAAGTCGCCGGTGGTGCAGTTTGCCAGCAGCCTGGATTTCTTGCTGCATTACCCCTACGGGTGCGTGGAGCAGATCACGTCGGGGGCGTTTCCGCAGCTCTACTTCGCCGACCTGAGCCAATCCCTGGGACCCAAGCGGGCAACCGCGCGAACCGAAAACGAAGCGGCCGCCTACAACGTGCAGGAAGCCATCAACACGTTGCAGGCCATGCAGCTCGCCAACGGGGCCCTGAGCTACTGGCCGGGTGGGGGGGAAGAAAGTTGGTGGGGCAGTGCCTACGCCGCCAACTTCCTGCTGGAAGCCCGGAAGGCGGGATACGCCGTGAACGAAAAGATTTCGGACCGGCTCCTCTCCTACCTCCAGCAGCAAGTGCGCAAAAAGCAGACGGAGGAATACTTTTACTACGAAAACGCGGCCCAAGCCGGGGGCAGCGAAGCCCGTACGTACCGCAAATCGAAGTACATCGCCCCCAAAGAAGTCTTTTATTCGCTCTACGTGCTGGCACTGGGCGGGCGGCAGGACGTGGCCACGATGAATTATTACAAGGGCAACCGCCCGGTCATGGCGCTCGATTCGCGGTACCTGCTGGCGTCCACCTACCGGATGCTGGGCGACCAGGCCAGTTTCGGGGCGATCCTACCCAAAGCCTTCGGGGGGGAAGTGGCCGAAACGGCCTTCGGCGGCAGCTTCTACTCGTACGTGCGCGACGAAGCCATTTCACTGAACGCCTTGCTGGAAACCGATCCGGGCAATCCGCAGGTTCCGTTGATGGCGCGCCACTTGTCGGAGCAGTTGAAACGCCAGTACACCGGGCGCTACTTCTACTCCACCCAGGAAAATGCCTGGGCGTTGCTGGCGTTGGGCAAACTCGCCCGGAAAAACGCAACCAGCGACGTGCGCGCCGAAATCCAGGCGGGGACCACCAAGCTGGGCACCTTCACGGGGGAAGACCTGGTGTTGAAAGCGGGCGTGGCGGGCCAGAACATCCGCCTCACGCCCACCGGAACGGGCAACCTGTACTACTTCTGGCAGGCCGAAGGCTTGAGCACCAGCAACGAAGTGAAGGAAGAAGACAGCTTCCTGCGCGTGCGCAAAAGCTTCCTGGACCGCTACGGTCGGGAGATTGCGGGCAGCACCTTCCAGCAAAATGATTTGGTGGTGGTCAAAATCACCCTCGCCTCCACCGACGGCTCCGCGGTAGACAACGTGGTGATCACCGACATGCTGCCCGCCGGCTTCGAAATCGAAAACCCGCGCATCAGCAGCTTCCCGGAAATGACCTGGGCGGGCAACGCCGCCACGCCCGACCACCAGGACATCCGCGACGACCGCATCAACCTGTTCACCACCGCCCGGGGTTCCGCCCAGACGTTCTACTACGTGGTGCGGGCCGTCTCCAAGGGCACCTTCCGGATGGGCCCGGTGAGTGCCGACGCCATGTACAACGGCGAATACCACTCCCAGCACGGCGCGGGCGAAATCACGGTGGAGGGAAAAGGCGGTGCGGTGGGGATGGGCGGGGGATAGAATCGTTGTCCGGATAGTGGCGTTTTGTAATTGATGTTTGATATTTTATAACCTGCCCCTATTGCAATAGCAAGCCCAAATCTGAAATGGAGATGAAGCGCGCATTCTTTTTGTCGTTCATAACCAGCTTTTTGCTTTGGCAGCGATGGCAAGTGCGCGTCTCTAGAATCGTGGGCAATCCTCTTTGAAATAGAGGTATTGAATCAACTACAAAATATTACTACCCGTTTTTAATCTATCAGCAGCAAACGCCCAACGGAAACCGATTGAAGAACGTACGGGATTTGTCCTTGCCTTTGTATACCCCGGTTGCGCAGCGTAGCTGTCCCTGTCTCTCCCCTCGGCGACCGGGGGAGGTAGCTTTGAAGGCTCATTGTCTACTA
>JACMKY010000212.1 GCA_014379925.1 Cytophagales bacterium
CCGGCGTAAAAAACGCGTTCTCGCCGGCGGCCATCCGTACCGGGATGTCGCTGACCGTTGACGGGGGTATGATGGCCCAGTAGTCGAACGGCCGACCGGTACCCCGCTTCCGGTAACCAGACACTGCCTTTCGTTTTTCCCGGCAGCACCCGTTGTTTTTATCCGATCAATCCATCTAACTCAACCCCTCCCGACGATGCACTCCCACCAAAAAACGACGGTTTTTCTGGTTTCCTTTGTATTGCTGCTCTTGGGTTCCTGTAAGGAACTGGAAAAGTTGCTGCCGACCGGTGACGGTAGCAACGACGGCCCGGCCTTCCTGAATTTGCCGGGCAATGACTTGTTTCCGGAGGGCATCCTGGCCACCAACAACGGAGATTTGTTTGTCGGTGGCTTTGGCAACGGTTCCCTGCTGCGGATTAAGTCGGGAAAGCCAGTCGAATTCTTCAAGCACCCCGGCCAGGACGGTCTGTCCAGCGCCGTGGGCCTGGCCATCGACGAAGCAAGGGGTCGGCTGTGGGTGGCCAATTTCAACCTCCGGACGGGTCGCAGCAACCTGAAGGTTTTCGGGGTGACCACGGGCGTTTTGCTGGCCACGCTCACCCCGGAGGATGACGGTGGGTTCCACTTTTTCAACGAGGTCGCCCTGGACAAATCCGGTCGCGCCTACGTGTCGGATACCGGCAGTCCGGTGATCTGGACGGCGGACCCTGGCCTGAAATCGGTCGAAATCTTCGTGACCAATCCCTTGCTCGACAATCCGCGTCCGGACCAACCGTTTTCCCTGAATGGCCTCGCCCTCACGCCCGACGGCCGTTACCTCATCGCTTCGGTAATGGATCGGATCGATCCGGGCGGCGGGCGCCTCGTGCGGGTAGCGGTAGGTAACCGGGAGGTAACCGACATTGAGTTGACCGGCGCGGCGCGGGCCATTGCCACCTTCGGGGGTTCGGACGGCATGTTCTTCGAAGCCGAGGGCCGGCTGCTGATGGTGAACGTAACGCCGCCTTCCTTCATCATGACGGCCAGATTCAGCAACGATTTCCGCTCGGCGGAACTGGTCTCCCGCCCCACCTTCGATCGGGTATACAACCGGGCGACCGCCTCGGCGGTCCGGAAGGGACGGCTGTGGACGGTCAACAGCCAGTTGGACCACATCATCGACGACGAGAACGGCGCGCTGGGCACTCCTCCCGAGCTGCCTTTTCAACTGGTGAACGTCTCGCTGAAGAAAACACTAGGTCGGTAAAACCGCAACCTGGCAAACGACGCTCGCCGGGCCAACGTGGCTTATCCCTTTATCGTTCTGATCAGCAGCCTGCGTTGAGTTGAAACCGGACCGTCGGAAAAGTCTTCTGATCGGTGCTGGCAACTCCGGGCGGATGCGCTTTTTTACGGCATCGATTGCTCGTAAATCCGATAAATACTTACTATGCGCAGGTTAAGGGTATATATGTTCGAATACTACCTGGAAATTGTTCAAACAACGCTCCTTTATGACGACCTCCAAGCAAGAATCCGAGAAAGAATCATTCACCGTGGCACAATACCGAATCTGGAAAGAAGATTTTGACGCCCGTCACGCCGGTTATCAACGCGGTAGTTACCTGGAAAAACCATTGGCCGAAGCGGCCGACCGAATCGTCCAGTTGGGGATTTTGTTCAACACGATTTTGGCGGCCGCTCTGTTTTTTTAGCCTATTTCACAATCCTTCCCGTTAGAATCGATAAACGGAGGCCGGGGTTGGGGCGCGAAAACGATCGGCGCAGCTTTATTCGGCGAGGGGGATGCCCGCTTGAAGCGCTTCGATGCGACGGAGGTACTCCTGCTCCTTCCGGTGCATCGCTTCCTGGGTGGCCGCCAACTCTTCCAGGTTCTGCCGCAGTTCCTCCTCCTGGGCCCGCAGGGCTTCCGCGTTTTGCGTGGTTTCGGCCAGCAACCGGGCAGTGCGCTCGTTGATCCGGTTCGTCTGGATGTAAGACGCGATGCTTTCCCCCGCCTTGGCGACGAAATGGATTTCGTGCTCTTTCAGCTGGTGGAACAGGGCGATTTCCACGAGTCCCTCCACTGCCTCGTTCACTTTCAGGGGCATGACCAGCAAGGCGGTGGGCGTGGCTTCGCCCAGGCCGGAGGTAATCCGGACGTATTCGGCGGGGAGATCGGTTAAGTAGAGGTAATCGCTTTCCAGGTAAGACTGGCCCAGCAGGCCCTGACCGATCTCGTATTCCTGGACGAGGTATTTTTTGCGGGCGTAAGCGTAGCAAGCAGTCAGTCGGATTACCTTCCGGGCGGAATCCTCCGCTTCGTGTACCACGTAAAGTCCGCCCTGGTTGGCGTTGAGGTAGGTAATGAGTTGGGCAAGCACCCGGTCGTATACCTCCGAGGCGTCGTTGCCGGTGCGCAGGAGCTCCGCGATCCGGGTGACGCCTTCCGTCGCCCAGTTCCTCCGTTGCTCTTTTGACTGGGCTTCCTGCAGTAACCGCAGGTCTTCTTCGCGCTCCACGGCCGTTTTTTGCAAGTTGTCCCTTTGCACCATCGATTCGCGGAGCAGTTTCTTGCTTTCCGTCTCGGACTGCTTGTTGAGCAGTGCCAACACCAGAACGCAACTGAAGCCGATCACAACCGCCAGGAAGATGGTTGCCGTCTTGAGCCAACCTTCCCGGAGAACGGTGGCGTCAATCTCCATCTCGAACCACCCATTCATGACCGGAAAGCCGACGATCACGGCACTGGATATGATCAGGGCGGACAGCAGCATTCCTCTTTCCTCCAGATCGAAGAGGATAAAGGGAATCAGAGAAAAGCTGAGTTGGATCAGGTAGAGGCTGGCTATGGGCTCTTCTCCCAACTGGCACAGGTAGGCGTTGTAAACCGCCCCCAGCGAGAGCGGCAGCAAGGCAATCACCAGGCGGGAATAGTAGATGCCCCCCAGATAATTGGTCGCGATGACGCCGATGCAGATGACTACTCCCAACAAGGGCAGGAAGGTCAGTTGCGGAAAGTAAACGGCGGAGATGATGCAAAAAGGCACCCCGATGATTGCCATAATCAACAAGGCGACGACATTGGTCAGCTTCACTCTTCGTCTGAGCTGGTCGGGAAGATCACCTTGCAGACCGGCATTGACCAGGGGGGTGAGTACGGAGGTGAACATAGGGGGATTGTAGCGTATAACCGACGGAGCTTTAAAGGTAAGCGCTTACGCCAAACGGACCCGCGTAAAAAGGTTCCGAAACCCAGAAGTGTACTATTTTTTTGGGAACAAGCACCAGGAAACGGGTCCGTCCTCAGTCATCGGGACCAGAAAGGCACCGGTTGCGCGGTTCCGGCGGCCCGGGCCGCCGGCCAACCAGGGCGGGCGGGAGTACGCAGTGCGTTTCCCTAGGTAATATAATGGAGCACAAATTGTTTTCCCACTGGAAAGAAAGTGCTTTATACTGACCAAAATTACGAAATGTACCCACCGTGTAGCCATCGCCGGCGCGAAGGGTCTCTACCTGATACACGTCGAACGGCGTCATGAGTCCCGTCTTCAGCACCTTCGACAACGCTTCCTTGATCGTCCACAACCGGGTGTAAAACGTATTCTCATCGTCGGCCAGGGTTCGGTGCAGCCCGATTTCGTGGGAAGTCACCTGGGAGTGGATGGTTGCGGCGTTGGAAGAAGCAATCGCTTCCAGATCCAAGCCCATCGGATGCGCCTCCGAAAAGGCCAGGCCGGCGGCCCACTCCTGGGTGTGGGAAAGGCTGATCTGGGGCGTGGAAGGGCTGGAATGCACGACCAGGGGATGATCGAACACACCGGATTCCAGACGGATCCGCCGGGGATTCTTCTCTTGCAGGTAATCCAGCAACACCTGCTTGGCGATGTAGCGGCCCCGCAAAAAGGATTCCCTCCGGCGATCGTGGAGGAACGTACGGTATACTTCCAGTTCAGTGGCGTGCAGGTACTGCGCAGCAATGGCCAGCAACGAATCGAAAGGGGCGGGGGTAAATCCCAGGCAAGCCCGAAACTGACCTCCGGTCCGGTGCAGCGCAAGCCGGTAAATTTCCGGAGGAAACAGCAAGGACCCGCGCGTTGACGAACAAGTACCGTCCCGTGACAGGCCCGG
>JACMKY010000213.1 GCA_014379925.1 Cytophagales bacterium
ACTGGGAGGGCCATCCGGTGGGGGCATAAACGGGCGTGATCTACACGGCTGGGTTAGTCCAAGTGCCGAACTCCTCGTTCCAGAAGGGGGTATTTGGATTGTCCCTCGGGTCCTTGTCCTCATCCTCTTCGGTGCCGTTGAGGAGGGTTTCCCCGTTTTGGCGGTCGTCGGGCAGGCGGTAGTGGCGGTTGTAAAGGTAGCGCGAGGCTTGTTCGTAGACTCGGTTGACGCCGTACCTCTGCATGAGCGGGAACCGTCCGGCAAGAATGGCGTCTTCTTCGACAATGGTCGAGACCATGTGCTGCACCTCGAAGGCGTCGCGGAAGCCCATTTCCTGGATAAGGGCCTCAGCTTGTACTTCGCTCTGTTCCGAAACCGGTTCGTTTTCCAGGTGCCCGGCCAATTCCATTATGGTCTGCCAACGGTCGGCGGGCAGATAGTGATGGGCGCTGGAGACGGTCCGGGTCAGCACACCCATGTAGTACATCCGACCCCGAAACTGGACGTCCTTGGCTACCTTGAAACAAAGGGCGTTGAGCTCAGCGTCAGGGTTGACCGGCAGGGGCACGCAGCGCCGTTGTTGAGGGTCCCAAGTGGTATTAGCAAGTGGTATTAGGCGGGCATTCGTCTTCACCACCGGGAGCCTTGTTGGTCAGGGCACCCAAGCGGGCGCGGGTATTGGGGTGTTCAAGCAAGTTTTCCTTTTGACAGGCCAGCGGCACCAAAAGCCATACGCGTTTTTTCATCGGGATTTAGGAAGTTAGGGTTGAAATCCATTTTACGGGTCGGTTCTCCTCAATTTTATTATTGGCGTTTAAGGTAGGGGTTTCAGGCAAGTAAAGTCAAATCGGTATACATTTTTATTGTACAATCCACCGCAGGGGCTACGGGTCGGTTTTTCTTTCGCATCAATCAAAAAGTCCTTTCATGCAACGCAGGGGGGCTTTCCTGTGCGAGTCCCGAAAATCGAACTGGCCCGCCTAAGCTTCCATCTGCGTTTCGGTCACCTCGCCCGGCTCATCCGCTAGGGTAGCCAGAGTGCGGGCTTCGCGCACGCCCGTCCGCCAGAGTTCTTCGGCCAAGGCGTGGTTCTTTTTCACTCCCCGCGCGTAGCGCCGGAGTACCGTGATTCCTACCCCGTAAGCAGTTTCGGCGGAGTACCTGACGGATATTCCTCCATTGTATTCCGGTTTGGGTCTTGCTAACCCCGCTAACCTCCCAAACCCCTCCAGCCCCACCAACCCTCCCTACTAACAGTAGATTTTGATCCAGTGCAGTTCTACGGCCGGGTCGTGCCACCAGCGGAGGCGTTGGTTGACCAGGTCGCGCTCGGTGGTGCCGTCGGATAACTCCACCGTGTATTCGGGTTCGTAACGGTAGTCGGGAATGTAGAATTCGGTGGGCTCGGTGACGGCCGGGTCGTGGGTGAATTCGAATTCGAAGATGCGGTAGGCCATGTCGAAGTACAACTTAACGGGCGTGCCGGCGGTGCGGATGGGGTAGGGTCGGACAAAGGCCCGCAGGGCCCGGCCACCCGAATGGAGGTCCGCCGGATCAGTTTGCTGGTCGCGGCTGAAGATGGAGAGGTCTTCGTTGTTCCACCCGTCGCCGTGGGCGTTGGTGTTGTCGGCGGTGTAGTTCCAGAGGGTGGCGCTGAGCAGGTTGGCTTCGACGGCTCCGAAACTGGCATTCAGGGCGGCCGTTTGCCGGGCGTAGTTGCCCGTCCGGTACGCCTGGTTGTTTCGCAGGTCGAAAGGAATTCCGAATTCCCCGATGAGGGTGGGTGCCCCGTGCAGGCGATCGCGGCTTTCCGCTTTGAGTTGTGCCAACTGGCCCTCGAACAACCGCCGGACGCGGTTGTTGCCCAGCACCGGTTTGCCCGTGCGGAAATCCACCGAAAAAAAGGAGAAGTAGCGTTTGGTAAACAGCGTGACGGCATCGTACCAGTGCGCCGCGTGCACCACGTTGACGGCATCCTCGGCTTCGAAGCGGGGCAACTGGCTCATCACGGGTGGTTCCACGAAGATGGCCAGCTCCGGATCAACCGAACGGAGGGCGGCGGAGTAGCGCCGCACGAAAGGAACGAAGTAGTCGCGGCCGAAATCGATTGGGCGTCCGTTCGCCTCGGCAAAGTGCCGGGGCCGGAGCAAACGGGGGTTTCCCGTCCCGTCCAGGTCCCACACCCCGTTGCGCTGCCACACGCATCCTTCCCGCCAGACGTTGACGCCTTGGGTATTGAGTTGCCGCGTGCCGTTTCGGCGGGCTCCCGTCATCCCTACCCGCCAGTTTTCCACTTCCTGGGCAATGCCCCCACCCAGGGCCAGGGACTGAAAGGGGGTGGGGGAGGCCCCCAGCCGGAGCAAGCTTTGGTTATCGTGGAGATCCTCCCGGCCAATCCAGCCCGGGGAAGGCTCGTTGAGCGAGTCGAAGCCGATCACGTTGGGCAACCCCTTCAACCGCTCCGCCACTTGTTTGACGGCGTTTACGTAGTGGCCTTGCAAGAACTCCTGTACCGGCACGCCGTCCACCCGGGTAAGCGGTGCCAGGTCATTGCCGGCGAAGAAAAGCGTAAACATCGTGGCGCAGGCCAGTTTGGCGTAGTTGGTCGGCCAGATCATCCGGGAAAGGGAATCGCCGTCGGCGTTGTGGAGGAGCGCCGCGCCCGCTTCGGTGAAACGCGTGACGTCGAACCCGATCGCGTCCAGCGTCCAGCGGGGAGCCCCGTCCCCGCCGGTGAAGCGGCTCCAAACGTCCTGGTGCGGATCGACGAAGAGGTTGAAATCGTATTCGGCGGCTTTCCGCACGATGCGGTGGAGGTAGTCGAGGTACGCCTCGTCGTAGCGACCCGGACCCGCGTGTTCGATGGCTTCCCAGGTGGTGAGCAGACGCAGGAAGTTGAAGCCCCACTTCCGGAGGCGCGCGAAGTGTTCGTCGGCTTCCGCCAGGGGAAAGGGCCGGCCCACGAAGGAAACTTCCCGGTTTTCATAAAGGCCCGCGTCGTGACGGGGGGCTCCGTCGGCTGAAAAAGGGACTTTGCTGCTTCCCCCCAGGTTCACGCCGCGGAGCGTCAGCGTGCGGCCCTGTGCGTCCTTGAACTGGTTTCCCCGAATGTAAATGTTTTTCAAGTTGATAGAAGATTTGGTAAGGTTGCCAAGCAACCTTTCTCAGTAGCGTTTTCTCAGTAGCGTATACGTGCGCGCTACGGCGTACTTTATCCACTGCGTGCGAATAAGTCGTGCATCCACTGCTCGTAGACATCTGCTGCCTCGTTTGCAAGCGTCGCACGAAAGGTTGTCTTGCACTGGAGATACTGGTGCTTGAAGACGGCGTATATGAACGGAACCTGTTGCCAATCGTCATCCGCCTCTCCACCAGTGGAGAGCGCCGACGCCGTAATCGATAAATAGAGATGTTCGCCCCGTCGGTCAAACTGGTAGGCTGGCTGCCCCTGCTCGCCTTCGTCAAAGATGTAGGCACCGGACGATAATGCATCCAGGTGTGCGATTAGTTGCTCGAACTCTCCAAACCACGTATTGAAGCATACGTCATCGGGTCCAAAATAGCCCATATAAGGAACCACACGGCCTCCAACTACAAACTGAAGTTCGCCGTGAATATGCGAGTTTTCGTCAAGATCTAACGCCGACAGCGGAAGGCGAGCTTCCGCCCCGGGGACAAACAGGTTTTTGAATGATAAGCTGACATTCATCGGTGTTCGTCGTGGGCAGCAGTTTTATGAATAAGGGCCGCTCAATTCCTTCTCCAATGCCTTCCGCCACTTTTGGTAGGCTTCGTGGTAAGCATCCGTCAGACCGGCGTTGGGCTCGATGGTGCGTACGGCGCGCAGGCCGGTGAAGGCTTTTTGCTCGCTGGTGTAGAGGCCCGCGCCCAGACCCGCCGCCCGCGCCGCGCCCTGGGAGCCGTCGGTATTGTAAAGCTCCTCCGTGGCGCCCGTTACGGTGGCAAACGCTTCGCCGA
>JACMKY010000214.1 GCA_014379925.1 Cytophagales bacterium
ACGTTGATTTTTCTGGTGGGCATCGTGGCGGGAAGTTACCCGGCCTTTTTCCTGAGTGCTTTCAAGCCGGTGGAAGTATTGAAGGGCAAGTTGAAAATGGGGATGAAAAGCAGCGCCATCCGGAGTTCGCTGGTGGTCTTTCAATTTACGGTTTCCATCGGCCTGATCATCTGCACAATGCTGGTGTTCCGGCAACTGGACTACTTGCAAAACAAAAATTTAGGTTTTGATAAGGAGAACGTCATCGTGGTCACCAACACGGATCGCCTGGGCAGCAATGCCCAAGCATTCAAACAACGGCTCCGCAGTTTACCCCAAGTGCTGAGCGCCAGTTTTTCCACCGGATTGCCCGCCACCGCCGTGGACAGCGAACTGTTCATACCCGAAGGAACCGGCCAGAAAGACAACCTGCTGGCTTTCCTCACTGCCGACTACGAGTACTTGTCAACCCTGGCCATTCAACTGAAAGAAGGCCGTAATTTCTCCCGTGCGTTTCCTTCGGACGCCAATGAGGAAGGCGGGGCCATCCTGATCAACGAGGCGGCAGCGAAAGCGCTGGGCTGGAAAAATCCCGTGGGCAAGCATTTGATCAGTCAACGGGGGAGCGGCCAGTCCCAGGAAATCGTAGGGGTCTTCCGGGATTTCAATTTCAGATCCCTGCATCAAAAGATCCAGCCGCTCATGATTCTATTTACCGCGGAAGGAGATTATCTGTCCGTTCGGGTAAAGCCGGGTGCGACCCGCCAAACAGTGAAAGCCCTGGAACGGCAATGGAGAGTTTACGCGCCCAACACCCCTTTCGACTATTCTTTTCTAGACGAAAACTTCGATGCCCAGTACCGGGCCGAGCAGCAAACCGGCAAGGTATTCACGGTATTTACCGGCCTGGCGATTTTCATTGCCTGCCTGGGCTTGTTCGGGCTGGCCGCCTTCACCGCCGAACAACGCACCAAGGAGATCGGCATCCGCAAGGTGCTGGGTGCCTCCGTGTTGGGCCTGGTTCAATTGCTCTCCGGGGACTTCCTGAAACTGGTGCTGCTCTCCAACGTCATTGCCTGGCCGCTGGCCTGGTATATGATGGACACCTGGCTGCGGGATTTCGCCTACCGGACCCCCATCGAACCCGGGACTTTTGCCCTGGCTGGTCTACTGGCCGTAACCATTGCCCTGCTGACGGTCATTTTCCAGGCTATCAAGGTAGCGCGGACGAACCCGGTGCACTCGCTCCGAACGGAATAGCGGTCGCAATCAAAGCGGCAGCCACGCGGTGAAAAACTCGTCGCCGACGTGGAACCAGGTGCCTGAGCAGGGCAACGCCGTTGTGCGGGGTATCTTTACCACTTTTGGGGTTGTAACATCCGCATTCATTTCACTCAAGGTAAAGGCGATTGTTTAACAGTTTTGACTTTTCTTTCTAACTGCATTGCAACGCCTAAAAATAATTACCATTCTAAATTGAACTATCTCTTAAACAAAAAAATATGCTTCTTTCGATTGCTTCCAAATCTTTACTAAGGCTTGCTCAATACGTCTTTTTGGGCCTTTTTTGGCTACCGTCGCTCGCTCAATCGCGTCTTAAACAACTACAAGCGGCATTGCCTTCAATGATGGACAGTACTGGTACGCCTGGCTTATCGATCGCCCTTATCGAAAACGGCAAGGTAACTTGGAGCGCGGGGCTAGGGGTTAAAAATAAATCGACCAAAGAGCCGGTTTCCACGGAAACAGTATTTCGCGGGGCTTCCTTAGGCAAGCCCCTTTTTGCGTATGCGGTGCTCAAACTAAGTGAGCAAGGCAAAATCGCTCTAGACATTCCATTGGTTAGCTATGTTCCGCAGTCGTATTTAGAAACACACTTCTTGAAAAGCCCAATGAGTGATGATCGTATTCGGCTTGTTACGGCCCGTATGGTATTAAACCACACCAGCGGCTTACCAAACTGGCGCTCGGAGGAAAAACCATTAACGACGATGTTCGTACCCGGTAGCCGTTATAGCTACTCGGGAGAGGGCTATTATTTTCTACAAAAGGTGGTCGAATATGTGGTTAAAGAACCGGTCGAATCATTCATGCAGCGAACGGTGTTTAAGCCGTTACACATGAGACATACCAGTTACGTCTATAATCCTGTTGACTCTATTCAGTACACCCACTCCTTCGATATGACGGGTAAGTTGGTAGCGGATGAACAGGAGGCTAGTAACGTAGCGCACACGCTACGAACAACAGCCGACGATTACGCCCGATTTATTGTTGCCACAATGATGACGGGATCAGCAGAAAAGACCACGAAAGCGATACTAAGCTCACCAGTCAAAACCGACATTTGTCAGCCGGGGCGAGTTTCTTGGGGTTTAGGTTTAGCAGTGCAGCACACGGCCAATGGCGATCTGTTCTGTCAATGGGCGAAAAGTCCGGCTGCCAGCGGTTACGTGATTGGTTCAGCCGACCAAAAAACGGCCATGGTCTACTTTGTCAACGTGGCCAACCAAGGATTACGGATTGCGGAGCGGGTGGTTAAGCTTGGTCTGAACTATGATGATCCTTTATTTGCCTGTTTTGGCGTGAGGTCTTACAATGCCAAGCAGTAAATTACTACTGACAGCTCGGGTATTCTGACTAGACCCTTTGTTGATTCGGACCTTCTTGGCTGAATCAAATCACGTAACGATGGATAGACAATGCCTACATAATCACTGTCGGTTGGCTACTTGGTAGGTTTCGTCTCCTCACTCCGACCTTAAACGCTCCACCGGGTTCATCAGGGACGCCCGAGTGGACTGGTAACTGAGGGTGAGCAGGGCAATCAAGACCGCCATCAGGCCCGCCAGTGAAAATCGCTGGTTTATCCCTACCAGCGTCTCGCTGATTTCATTCATTCCTGAATCATAAACGGACAGTTCGCTGTCCGTTTCCGAACACCTTCACTACCCAGTCGAAGGACGAATCGGCTTGAATGAGGGCGGGAGGGGATTTTTTGCGTTTGGCCGGTGATTTGTAAAACGAAAATTAAACTAATCTTCCGCCGTGCGAAGAACCTACCGGGGGAATTCGAAGAACTCATTCTGCTGACGGTGGGTCTTCTCCGTGGGCAGGCGTACGGGGTGTCAGTGGCCAAGGAAGTGGCCCGGCAGACGGGTCGGCAGGTGAGCATTGCCGCCGTACACGTGGCCCGGCACCGACTGGCCGGCAAGGAGCTGGTCAATTCCCGGGAGGCCGGCGGAAACCCTTCTTTACGGTAACGCTAGCCAGTGGACAGATCCTGGCCGGGACCCACCAGACGCGCAAACAGCGTGGGGACTGGTTACCCCATCCATCCCTTTCCCGTAGGCTATGCGTAACCAAGATTTACCCGATAGCCAACCGCCCCGCTGGGCGGACAAGCTACTGGCCTGGCGCTGTCCCGACTACCTGCTGGAAGAGGTGCTGGGCGATCTGCACGAGTTGTTTGAAGAGCGGGTGGCCGAGGTCGGCTTGACATCGGCCCGCCGTCAATATGCGCTGGACGTGCTGGGTTTTATGCAACCCTTTGCCTTCAGACGAAAACCCCGTGAATACCCACCCCCTAATTATTCAGCCATGTTACGAAGTTACCTCACCATTGCTTGGCGGAATCTGGCCAAGCAGAAAGTGTATTCCGCCATCAAGGTTGGCGGATTTGCGGCCGGTATTACCGCTTGTCTGTTAATCGGGCTCTATATCCGGCAGGAGTTGAGCTACGATCAGCATTATGCCAACCGGGGGCGTATTTTCCGGATACTGGAATCCAGTTCATTCCGTGGAGAAACAGGCCAGGGCGTTCATTTTCCGGCGCCCTTCGCCAATGTCTTGCAAGCGGAATACCCGGACCTTGAGAAGGTAGGTCATTACAATGCCGGTGAACTGTTTGGTGCCGGAAGCAATGAAGTCCGGCGGACGGATCAGCTGGAAAGCACCCACGAGGAAGGGTTCGTGTACGTGAGCCAAGGTCTGGTGGACATCCTCGGATTGCCTTTTATCCGGGGTAATGCGCAACGGGCGCTTACCCAGCCAAACAGCGTGGTGATCACGCAACGAAAAGCGGAAAAATACTTTCCCCACCAAGACCCCATGGGCAAGCTGTTCATCTTGAACAATGACGAGCAACGGCAATACAAAGTAGCGGGGGTAATCGAAGATTTTCCGGCTACTTCTCACCTGCAATGCGATTTCTTGCTGGCGCTGGCCGGAAAAGAATTCTATCCCGGCGAACAAACCGACTGGCGGTCCAGCAACTACCTCACCTACGTACTGGTTCGCCCCGGAACCGA
>JACMKY010000215.1 GCA_014379925.1 Cytophagales bacterium
AAATGTAGAAATCACTTTCGGGAGTTGTGCCGTCACCTTCTTTTACCTTGTCATCAACCGGATTGAAGCCAAGTCCCACGCGGTAGGTTCGCACGAGTTTATTATTTGAATACAACCGCAAGCGACGTTTGCTTTTAATGACAACGATCTTCGGCTTAACCAGGGGAAGAATCAAAGGTTCGTGAGCCACAGGGTCGGCATCTGAGTGCGGCTGTGGTTGGAGTACGACAAGCACCGTTCCCCCAATGAGGAGGGAAGCACAAATTAATGGTGCGATGATCTTCATGCATTTAGCCCTGTCGGCCAACTTATTAGCGGGGGATTAAAGTAGGTATGCTTACAAAAAAGAGATAAAAAGCGGTTCAATAAAAACAAGCCTGCTTTAGCCCATCATTCATCTGCGATGTGGTTGTCGGGTTGCGCCGGTTGGTTCAATGCCCAATCGCCGGCGGAGAATCCACTGGCGGTTGTAGCCCCGCAATAACGGCCAGGTATTGTTTCTCCTTGCGTTGCATCTCCTCCTGGGTGGCCTCCAACTCTTCCAGGTTCTGCCGCACTTCTTCTTCCTGCGCCCGCAGGGCTTCGGCTTGCTGCTGTGATTCTTCCAGCAGATGCCGGGTGCGCTCGTTGATCTTCGCGCTGGCCAGGGTGGAAGCAATGTTTTCGGACAGTTTCTCGACGAAGGCGATTTCGTGGGGTTCCAACGCCCGGAACGAAGCCAGCTCAATGACGCCCTCCACCGAATTGTTCACCTTGAGCGGCACAATCAGCAGGCAGGAGGGCTGGCTGTCGCCCAGGCCGGAAGTGATCCGCACGTGGTCGGCGGGAATCCGGGTCAGGTAAATGGTATCCCGCTCCAGGTAAGCCTGGCCCAGCAAACCTTCCCCCGCCAGCACTTTTTTTTCCAGGTACTTTTTTCGGTCGAAGGCGTAACTGGCCACCAGCGCCAGCCAGATGCCGCCGCTTTCCGAACCCTCGACGACGAACAACGCGCCCTGGTGGGCACCCAGGTATTTCACCAATTGGCTAAGGATTGCGTTCGCCAGTTGCATCCGGTCGTGGTTGGCCCGCAGGATGCCCGCGAATTGCGCCAGCCCCTCCGCCGTCCAGTTGCGTTTGTAATCCTCTTCGGCAACCAGGCGGAGGTTCTCGTGCATTTTCAGCAGGGCGTTGCCCAGCGTATCATTTTCGCTCATCGGGGTGAAAGAGGCCTCGAAATTACCCCGCCCCACGGCTTCGGCGAAGGAGGAGGTTTGACGAATTCCTTCGGTCAGGCGGCAAACGGCGACTTCCATTTCGTTGAGTTCATCCCGGCCGCTCAGTTGGGGTTGCGTTTGCGAAAGGTCGCCCCCGCTCAGGCGATGAACGCTTTCGTGGAGCCGGTGGATTTTGCCGACAATGCGGCGGGAAAGCCCGTTGGAAATGACGAAGGAAACGCCGAGGATAACGAGGCTGATGAGCAGGATCTCCCCGGTGAAGAAAGCAGCCAGGGTAACGGGTGCCTTGGGAATGAACGTGAAACAATGCCAGTGCTTGCCTTGGTAAGTGTACGCGCCCGAGGCCACGGCCAGCCCGTATACGCAATCCTCGCTCCGGATCGTTTGCGACTGGGTGGTGAATCGGAGCGATTGTTTTTGCAGGAGTTGGGGGGTGATCCGGGTGTTCAATACCAGGCTTTCGTCGCTGGCATCGATGACGTTGCCCGCTTGGTTGGTCAGGAAGATATCCGCCAGCGGGTCCGACTCCCGCAGGGCCGTCAGGGCTTCCTGCCGGATTCCCTGCGTCACTTCCTTCCAACTGGCGAAGTTGTACCACACGCCGACCACCTTGCCCTCCTCGTTCCGAATGGGGGCGGCAAAGCCCATTCCCCAACCGTTGCTCCGGTAGAGCTGGGCCAC
This sequence comes from Cytophagales bacterium, assembly GCA_014379925.1. Classification (GTDB taxonomy): domain Bacteria; phylum Bacteroidota; class Bacteroidia; order Cytophagales; family ES-bin-26; genus ES-bin-26. The sequence goes on from JACMKY010000215.1 coordinate 1,899, forward strand.
CGCGGGGTTGGCCCCGAAGTCGGAGTACCACGCCCCGCCTTCCGGCCCGGCCACCGCGGTGCAGGCCCGGAACCAATCCGTACCGGAAACGTTGGTACCGAGGAGAGAACCGGTGGTCAGCGGGTTTCCCGACTTGTCTACGGTGTTGCAAGCCAGCACGTTTCCCTCGGCGTCGGCAATCATCATCAAATCGTAGAGCACGTAGTAGGACACCATGGTATTGATGAACTTCTGGGTGGGTTGCGCCAGGCTGTCGCGGTGCCGGGCCGTTTCAACCGCCAGGACGTTGGCCGCGAAGGCTTGCACGTCACCGAACCGTTCGTAGAAATTCCGGTCGATCTTCTCCGTGATGCTCTTCGATACCTGCTGGGCCGCCGACGCTTTCAGTTGGTTTTTGTTGCCGATCAGGTTGAATCCGGAATAGACGGAGAGAACCCCGATCAGAAACAGGGTCAACGCCAGGAAGGCCAGCCGCAGTTGGTTTTGCAAATTGAATTCAAACTTTTTCATGGAATATCCGCGTAGTACCCGCATCCGGTAGTCAACAGGGGCTTCGTTGGGTTGCAACGAAGTAGTCTGTATCCAGTAAATAAAATATTGTTTGTCAACCGTTTCACGTTGCGCTGTTGCGCAAGTGGCCCGTCACTTTGGTATAGAAAAAGACGACCCGAAATTTGCTCGCCTTGAAATGTAGTGCTTTGCACCGGGCAAGTGAAATCCTTCCGCACCGGCAGCCCACCGGACGTGTAAGTTTCCACGCCAACCCTTTACCGGAAAAGCCATCGCAACGCAAAAGGCAAGGTTTCCTACGCGGGTGCCGCGCGGGTGCAACCGCTTACTTCCGGCTGATGAACGGGTTTCCCCGCACGTAGAAGCGGTAAGGCAAGTCGGCACCCTGGGTGATGCCGATGCGGGTGGTGGTTACCACCTCGGAAGAGGCGTCGGGGGCGGGCAGGAAGTAGAGGTTGCCTCCGGTCAGCGAGACCCCATTCATCGCCCGGGTGATGCCCATGGCCCGCACCAGTTTGCCGGGACCACTGCAGAGGCTCTTCACCTCGTTGGTGTGCCGCCGTTTTTCCATCAAATCAATGCCTTCGGAGGGTTCGAGGGCGCGGATCAGTACGGCTTCTCCGGTGTTTTCCGGCGCCGTTACGACGTTGAAACAGTGGTGCATGCCGTAGATCTGGTACACGTAGGCGTGGCCCGCCGGACCAAACATCACGGCGTTGCGCGGGGTCCGGCGGCGGTAGGCGTGGCAGGCCGGGTCACCCCAGAGGTAAGCCTCCGTTTCCACGACCTTGCCGGCGGTGAGTCCTTCGGGGCTTTCGTGCACCAGGTAGGTTCCCAGCAGTTGTTTCGACAAGGCAAGCGTATCTTGCTGGTAAAAAGAAAGCGGCAGGCGCATATCAACCATCAATGGTCATGGTGAGCGATAGTGAGCTTGTCGAACTACGAACCACAATTATCAAGGAGTCATTCTGAGCTTGTCGAAGAACGGGTCGGCTCGTTTGTTGCTTTGTACGGAACAAAAATAGTACGCAAATCATTTACCCGCTCCCCATCCCTACTTTTGCACGATGAAGAAATGGATTGTTTGCCTCGCCGGATGCTGGACGGGGTGTCTGTTGGTGGCCATTCCCTCGCGGGCGCAGGACCTGGGCCGGGTCCGCGCCACCATCGACACGCTCTGTTCACCGGGCATGTACGGAAGGGGCTACGTGAAGGAGGGAGAAAAAATTGCGGCCCGCTACCTGGCCCGCCGCTTCGCCGCCATCGGTCTGCACGCCTTCGGCACGGCTTCCGGCGAACCGTACTTCCAACCTTTTTCGCTCGACGTCAACACGTTTCCTCGACCCATCCGGCTGAAAATCGACAAAAAGACGCTGGTCACCGGCCAGGACTACCTGCTCAACGCCATTTCGCGCAAAGGCCGGGGAACGGGAAAGGTCCGGCGCCTGGATACGCTGATCCTGACCGACGAATCGGCCCGGCAACGTTTCCTGCAAAGCAAGACCAAAGACCAGGTGGTGGTGTACGAGCAGAAACACTACGCCCGGCTGGTGGAGTTGCCACCCGACCTGCTCAACAAAATGCACGAAGCCAAGGCGTTGATCGAGCTGCAAAACAGCAACAAGCTGACCGCCAGCCTGTCGCCTTCGCAACTGAGCCATCCGTTGTTTGAGGTGAAAGCCGCTGGTTTCAACCCCAACGCGCAACGGGTGAAGTTCAGGGCGTACGCCCGGCTCATTGCCGGCTACTCCACCCAGAACGTGATCGGCTACGTGCGCGGCACGGCCGAGCCGGATTCCTTCGTGGTGATTTCGGCCCACTATGACCACCTGGGCACCCTGGGACGGGCGTATTTTCCGGGGGCCAACGACAACGCCAGCGGCATCAGCATGCTGCTCGAACTAGCGCATCACTTCGCCGCTCACCCGCCCCGGTATTCGGTCGCGTTCGTTGCGTTCGGGGCGGAGGAAGCCGGGTTGGTAGGATCGAAGTTTTACGTCGAACACCCGCTCTTTCCCCTGCGGCAGATCCGCTTCCTGATCAACCTCGACCTGGTGGGCACCGGCGACGACGGGTTGATGGTGGTGAACGGAACGGCCATGACCCCGGAGTTCGACCGGCTTTCGCGCATCAACCAGCAGAATGGCTACTTTCCAACGCTCAGCAAACGGGCCAACGCGCCCAACTCCGACCACTTTTATTTCGCCATCAGAGGCGTGCGGAGTGTTTTCCTCTATACGCTGGGCGGCATCAAAGCCTACCACGACGTGGACGACCGCCCCGAAACCCTGCCGCTCACCAAGTACAAGGAAGTATTCGGATTACTGCGGCAGTTTATTGAGTGACCGGTTGAGTGCAAATCCAAAACGGATACCCGGTAGTGGGCAATGAATTAATCATTTATAGCCACCGAAGGATGTGTTTTGTAATCTGTTTTTATCTCAATTATGAGATCATACATTTTGATATTTATCTTTATGTCATTTGTAGTATCATCCTGTGACAGTAAAATCACAGTTGATAATGGATTAAATGGCCTGAATGCAAATATGCTCGTTAAAAAGTACGGCACTCCAGCGAGAGAAAGCATCGTTATATTGACGAAGGAAACAAGATTGCTTGAATATCAATCCAATCTTTACACACTGTATCCTGATCTTTCACCCAAAGACACAATACTCGTTCGGGAATTATTCTGGGAAAATAAAGATGGAAGTAAGTTAGCCGTATGGTTAAGCAATAGAGAAAGCTCTTGGATTGTAGTTGATAACCTTAAATGGGCAGAAGAAGTGAATTTTTAATCCTAAACTCAGCGTACACTCCATTGCGTAATCACGCAATCACCTGATCACCCCATGCGCCAAGTCCTCCTCCGTCCCGACGTGCAGCGGTTTATCCGGGAGCACCTGGACGACGACGTGAGCCG
>JACMKY010000216.1 GCA_014379925.1 Cytophagales bacterium
TATCCAGTAGTCAGTAAGTCATTCACCACTAATCATTCACCATTAGTCATTAAAACGTAACCCGGAGGTTGACGCCTACCCGGCGGGTGGTTGGAATGCCGAGGAAGTCGAAGCCCTGGGAATTGCCCGCGCCCAGCGAGCTGGTTTCCGGGTCGAAGTTGAGGTACTTGGGAAAATTGGGGGCCAGGTACCACAGGTTGCGGCCGCTGACGGAAACGGAAGCCGAACCGAAGGGGGTTTTCTTCAGCCATCCTTCCGGCAGCTGATACCCCAGCGACACTTCCCGGAGTCGGAAAACCGTCGCGTCGAAGATGTTCACCTCCGCAGCCCCACCAGGCCCGAAACCCCCCGTGAAGAAGTAGTCGGCCACCCCAATGCCGATGTTGTTGGGAATGGTGTTGCCGTCTCCATCCAGAATCGGTTGCAGGGTGTTGACATCGCCCAGTACCCCCGGACCCACCCAGATGGCCTCCCGGTCCTCGAGGTCGCGGGTGGCGCCCCGGCTGAGCAATTCAAAGGCCGTGAAGGAATACATGTCCCCGCCCTGTTTCCAGTCGAAGAGGGCGCTCAGGGTGAAGTTCTTGTAACGCAGCGTGTTGGTAATGCCCAGGATGAAATCCGGGTTGGGATTGCCGATGGGTTCCGTGCGGCCGCTCAGAATCGGTTTTCCGGTGGCTGGGTTAACCAGAAAGTTACCCTCGCTGTCCTTGGCGTAGGTGGAGCCCCGGATCATGCCAAAGGGCAGCCCGGCCACGTGCACGCTGCCCAGGTCGGCGAATCCGCCGTAGGGCAACTCCTTGAGCGAACCAATGTCGCGCACGATGTTGCGGTTGTAGGTAAAGGCCGTGGAGATGTCCCAGGTGAAGCCCCCGGCAGCCCGCACCGGAATCAGGTTCAGCCCGATTTCCACCCCCTCGTTGGACGACCGGCCCAGGTTGATCACTTTCTGGGTGTAGCCCGAGGAGGGCACCGCGTTGACCACGAAGACCTGCGAGGTGCTGATCTTGTTGTAGTAGGTGAGGTCCAAGCCAATCCGGTTGTTGAAGAACTGCAACTCCGTACCCAGTTCAAACTCGGTAACGAATTCCGGCTTCAACGTTGGCAGGGCCAGAAAATCGGACTGGGTGAGCGTGCTCTGGCCGAGGAAGGGCGAAGCGATGGTACCCGTGCCCGACGCCCCCGCGCCCAGAACCGGGTTGGCAATGTAAACCGTCTGGGTCTGGTAGGGCGTGGCTTCGTTGCCCACCCGGGTGTAGCCCGCCCGGAGCTTGCCGAAGGAAAGGACCTTCTTGGGCAGCCGGAACGCTTCGGTAAAGATCAGCGAAGCGCTCACCCCGCCGTAGAGGTAACTCCGGTTGTTGGCCGGCAAGGTGGAAGAAACGTCGTTGCGGGCCACCAGGTTCAGGAACGCGTAATTCTTGTAATCCAGTGAGATGTCGGTAAAGAAGGCGTAGTAGCGTTGCTTGAGGTCGTTGCGGTTGTAGGGCAACACCCGGGGAATGGTGACGCTGGTATTGTTGAGGGAATGGATGCCCGGAAAGATGATCCCGTCGCCAAACACCACCTGGCGTTCGGTTAACCGCTGGTTGACGTTGTTGCCCAAAATAACTTTCAATCCCAGCTGGTCGTTGATGGCCCGGCTGGCGGTTAGCAGCAGGGTGTTGTCGAGTTCCTGCCGGTAAATGTTGTCGTCGGTGATGTTGCCGTTGGGAAAGTAGCTGCCTCCCTTGCCGTTTACCACCCTTCTCCGGTCGGTGTAGGCGTTGAAGCCGACGGTGTTCTGGACGTTGAGCCACGGCAGCGGGTCGAACCCGATGACCAGGTTACCGTAGTAGCGGTCCACCTTGCTGATGGCCGGGCTGTTGACCACCGACCAGTAGGGGTTGTCGAGGCCGATCCGGTCGTAAACGTTGCTGCCGTTCAAGGGGTTGGTGTTGGGATAGCCGGTCAGGTCGAAACTGGTCGGCACGAAGAGCAGGATGTCGAGGATCGAGTTTACCGTGCCGCTGTTGGCCGCCGTGAGCTGGGGGGAGGTTTGGTTGGTGTTGACGTAGTTGAGCGAGCCGCTGGCGTAGAACTTGTTTTCCAGCTGGGCGTTGCCCCCGATGTTGATCGCCGTGCGGGTGATTTGGTTTTCGGGCACCACGCCCTGGTTGCTGGTGCGGGAAAATCCCCCGGTGAAATTTGCCTTCTCGCTGCCGGTGGATACCGAAAGGGCGTTCTCGTAGACGCTGCCCGTGCGGAAGAAGTCCTTGGCGTTGGTTTCCGAATACGAACGGTACGGAACCTGGACGGGCGTGAGCCCGTCGGCTTCGTAAAACTGGGGAAACACCGAAGCGGGGAACTGGCTGACGGCCAACGGGTGGGGAATGGTTTCCCGGGTGGGAATCTGGCTGGGCACCCCCGCGTAGGGAGAGCCCCAGGAGCCGAACACCCCGCCCCGGTAGTCGAAGTTGGTGCCCTGCCCGTAGCGGGTCTGGTAGTCGGGCAATCCGGCCACCGTCTCCACCGAATAGGAAGTGTTGTAGACAATCTCCAACCCCTTCTTGCTCATCTTCCGGCCCGATTTGGTGGTGATGATGATGGCCCCGTTGGCCGCCCTCGACCCGTACAAGGCGGCGGCGGCGGCTCCCTTGAGCACGGTCATGCTCTGGATGTTGTTGGGGTCCAGGTCGAAGGCGCGGTTGGTGACCGTCGCTCCGCCCACGCTGCCGTCGGTGCTGCCGAAGCTGGAGTTGTCGAACGGAACGCCGTCTACCACGAAGAGGGGTTGGTTGTTGTTGCCCAGCGAGGAGTTTCCCCGGATGGTGATGTTGGTGGCCCCCCCGGCGGCACCGCCCGAACCCTGCACGTTCACGCCCGCCACCTTGCCGGTGAGCGCGCGCAGGGGGTCGGGTTCGGATTTCTGGGCGAGCTTGTCCGCGTTGAGGGTAGTGACGGCGTAGCCCAGGGCGTTCTTGTCGCGCTCGATGCCCGCCGCGGTCACCACCAGTTCGGTCAACTGCCTGACGTCGGTTCCCAGCTGCACGTCCACCGTGGCGCGGGAACCGATGGCCACTTCCTGGGTGGCGTACCCCAGGTACGAAAATACCAGGGTGCCCCCGCCCGCCGGAACCCGGATGGCGTACTTGCCATCCATGTCGGTGGTCGTTCCCTGGGTGGAACCCTTGATCAACACGTTTACGCCCGGAATGGGGGTGCCTTCTTCGGCCGCGGTGACCACCCCGGTCAGCGGAGTATCGCCCAGTGGCCTTTCCTGGGCCTGCAAGGGAGCGCCCACCCCGACGCAGGCCAGCCAAATCAAAAGAAGGAGTACCGTTTTGCTCATACTGCCGGAGGATTTAGAAGGTGAAGGTAGGTTTTGTTCTATGAATGGCCGAAAATATAAAATTATATAACGCACAAGCCAACGGGTGCCGAATAAAATTTTAATCCGTTGGTTGTCGGTCGTTTATTGTTCGTCGGTAGTCCGTTGACTATCAGCCATCCATCGTTGATTATTAGGCCATTGACTATTGGACCATCAATCATCGGTCATCAACCATCCACTATTCATCACCTTCGGTCGCCGAAAAGCCGTACCCGGAGCCCGTCTTCTCCGTTAAAAGAGAAAACCCTTGGCAACGTGGACAAAATGGAAAGAATATGGGTGGTTGACGACGACCCGGCGGCGGCTTACCTCAATCAACTGGTAATCGAGGAAGCGAAACTGGCCGACCAGGTCGTTCACCGGGCAAACGGAAAGGAGGCGCTCCGCGGGTTACTCGACGACCAGGCGAAAGGCAGGCCCTGGCCGGAACTCATCCTCCTGGACCTCAACATGCCCGTCATGGACGGGTTTGCTTTCTTGCAGGAGATCCGGCAGGGAAACAGTGGCCTGGGTGCGCTGATGGACCGGATCGTGGTGCTGACCTCTTCGGGCAACGCCCGCGACCTGGAAAAAGCCCACCAGTTGGGTGTGCATTGGTATGTGCTCAAACCGCTCACCCGGGAAGGGCTGGCTTCCGTTTTGCTTAGCCTGACCCAGGGCGTGGAAAGTTTTCCGGCCAGCCAGCAGGCTGGCCACCAAACCGGTGCCCGTGGCTAGTGATGACCTGGCCGCTAAGCCTTTCGCCCGAGCGAACCGCCGGGGGTCGCGGAGATGCGGGTTCATTATTTTTTGGTCGGCAAGGAATTTTTGGTAGTCTCCCTCTAATCTCCCTCTGAAAAGAAAGCCCACCGTACCGGACAAGCCGTTGGCAAGCTGTTTTCGTCCGGATGGTTGGTGGCGCCGCCGAAACGCCGCCCAGAACCTTGCCGGCTTGGGCAGGAGAAGTGTCAGTTCCGAAAGAATCTTACAGCAATGACATTGGATTGAAAATACTTCCCGGGTCGGGTCAGCCGCCCGGGCAGGAGCCCGCCCGGGGCCGAAGGGAACGCTTCCGAAACGCTACGACGCACTTTTCCCGTTTGGCCAACCCCCGGCGCACGCTTAAGTGGGGCCGGAGTCGGCGTATTCCGGGGATTTTTTCCGCAAACTAACCTGCGGAAAAAAACCGGGAGGTGCCTCCGTGTCGAAAAACGAAAGTTCTTGCGTTGCTTTGTTCGTTAAGCGGATGCGTTGCCACCGAATGCCACACCGCGTCCCTAAACGAAGCAAGCAATGATTACAGCTTTCCGGGGTACTTCTTTGGACATGAATGCCGAAGGACTGCAATCGATTCTGCAGTTGGCCGAAGGCGACGCGGCGGTGCTGGTGGAAATCCTCGACGAGATCATGCACCACACGCCCCAGTTGATGCAAGACCTTTCCCTGGCCATCGACCAGGCGGACGTTCAGCGAGTGAAACGCTCGGCTCACTCCCTGAAATCATCGTCGGCTCAGATTGGTGCCCTGGGGATGGCCGACCTGTGCCAGCAGCTGGAAACCAAAAGCGGGCGGGGAGAGTTGGACGGGGCCGGGCCGCTCCTCGGGCAGATTTACCAGGCGTACGCCCACGTCGAACGGGAAGTAGCCCAGTGGAAAAGCCGGCTGAGAACGCAGTAAAGCGCCCGGGCCGACCGCCGGTATTCGGTCATCACGCCTGCCAAGCACCGTAAAACCGGTTCGGATTCCGTTCGAACCACCGTAATCCTTTCCGTTGTGGGCCGATTCTTACTCTTTTTTTGGTGCTTTTTCCCGTTCTTTCCCGATGCTGCCCGTTGCCAAACGCAGAATCCGAAGTTTGTGCGCCTGACCACCAACGAAGGACTTTCCCAGAGTCACGTGAATGCCATCCTCAAGGACCGCAAAGGCTTCATGTGGTTCGGCACCGACGAAGGGCTCAACCGGTACGATGGCTACGCATTCACCACTTACAAGCATAACCCCGAAAAAGCGGAGAGCCTGCTCAACGACGTAGTGGTGGCCCTCTTCGAGGATGACGCGGGCAACCTGTGGGTGGGAACGGCCAGCGGGTTGGACCGGTTCGACCGGTCAACCGATTCGTTCGTCCACTACGGCCAGGAGACATCGGCTCCGTTGGTGAAGGCCATTTTTCAGGATAGCAAGGGAAAGCTATGGCTCGCCACCAGCAATGGACTCTACTCGTTCCACGTGGCCGGGGATGCCCTGGTGCGCCACCTGGACCAGGACCAGGATGCCAGCCGCCCCAGCCACTCTATCTACCAGATCGCGGAAGACAATGAAGGTGCGTTGTGGCTGGCTACCGAACGCGGACTGATCCGGTTCAACCCGCAGACCCGGCAATTCATCCGCTATACCCACGATCCCACCAACCACAAAAGCATCGGCGCCAATCACGTCCGAACCGTTTACAAAGACCGCCGGGGCAACGTCTGGATTGGCACGGTGGGCGCGGGCATCGCCCGGTTCAACCGCCGGGACAATTCCTTTACCCATTTCAGGCACGATCCCCGCGACGGCAACAGCCTGTCCCACAATGACATTTTCGCGATGACCGA
>JACMKY010000217.1 GCA_014379925.1 Cytophagales bacterium
ACGGCGAAGCGGCCTCTGCCAACTCGAAAGGAATGCCGAACCGCGCGGCGGTTCGACATTCCTTTCCCTTCCACCTTGCCTAGGCAACCTTCCGGCCCCTGGCGGCATTATACCCACAAAGGCACCAACCAAACCTCTCCGATTGATGAGCGAACAACTGATCCGCCGGTGCCAGGCAGGCGACAGCCGGGCGCAACGAACGCTCTACGAGCGTTTTGCGAATCGGATGTTCAGGGTTTGCTTCCGATACATCCGGGATGAGCTGCACGCGGAGGATGTGCTTCTCAAAGGATTCCTGAAAGTATTTCAGCACGTGGAAACGTTCGAATACCGGGGCGAGCCGGGCCTGGAAGCCTGGATCAAGCGCATTATGGTCAACGAAGCGCTCATGCTCCTGCGGCAGAAGCACAATTTCAACCTGGTGACCGATACCCACGCCGAGCAGATGGACTCCGGATTTTCGCCCGACGCCGATCTGAACGCCGAAGAGATTTACGCGCTGATCCTGCAGTTGCCCACTGGCTACCGGACGGTTTTCAACCTGTTCGTCGTCGAGGGCTATTCGCACGGGGAGATTGCTGGCCAACTGCGGATCAGCGAAAACACCTCCAAATCGCAACTGAGCAAGGCCAAAGCGACCTTACGGATATTGTTGACCAAACACGGAATCACCCATGGAGACTGAGGGCTGGGAACGGACTTTTCGAACCAAACTGAATCAACTGGATACGTCCCCGCCGCAAACCGGATGGAACCGCGCGCGGGGTTGGGAGAAGTTGGAAACCAAGTTGAATAATCCTTCAAAATCCGGCCGAAGACGAATAATCGGGTGGTACTACGCGGCGGCGGTTGTCTCGCTGCTGTTGATCTCCTCTTTCGTGATCACGGACCAACTCCATCGCCAGCGCGGGGAAATTGTCCGCTTGCAGCGGGAGTTGACGCGGGTGCAAGCCTTGCGAAAATATTCCGTATCCCACCGCGATCTTCCGGGGCAAATGGCCGCGGAACCGGCTCGCCAGCCGGCCCGCCAAACCCAACGGGTCGAGCCGGTTGGCGGGCAAAAAGACGCGAAATCAAACCGCCCGGGGTTTGCTCACCGTAAAGTCGGTCCCGTTGCCCGCCCACCCTGGTTGACCACCCCGGTAGCAATCCCACCGGCCAGACGGCTCCCGACGGCGGAAATTGTTTCGGCTCCAACCGGCAGTCCCGAAAGGGCCGCGGCAATGGCCCCGGCGGTGGTTACGGTACCGGTCGCGTCGGTGACCGTTCGTCGGAAAGGGACGGCCAGGTCAGTCACCTTCGTTTTTCCGGGCCGGAATGAAGTCAACCAGAACGTTCGCTTGGCAGAGCAGTCAACCAAACCGGACAGGAAAGTCATTTTCTTGAGCGGTGAGAGCGAAGTGAACGCTTCGGCTCAACCGGAAACCAACCAGCCCTTCTTCTTTACCGCCAAGCCCAAGCACCCCACCCATTAAATTCCTCCAACAATGCGCAACCAACGACTACTGCTGCCGGCAGGACTGCTGCTGCTGTGTCTGGGCTGGACCAACGAGGCCGTCTCCCAAAAAGCCCCGCGCGATAAGTACCGGTCGCGCGCCACCAAGGATACTTTAGTCATCCAATTGGGTGTCAACGACCGGGTAGCCATCCCGGTGAGGAGTGTTCGTCAATTCGAAGTAGACAGCGTCAATGCGTTGGTAAGGCAACTCAACCGGGATTTGGGCGTGGCGCTGGACTCCCTGGGCAGCAGCGGCGCGCCCGTTACGATTCTCTACCAGGAAACCACCGACGGCGGCCGGCGCTTGCAGGTCAACACCAAGGCGAATGAACGCTCGGAACTGTATTTTGTGCGGGAAACGGGTCTGATCAAGGGCAAGACCACGCCGGACAGCGTGATCGTCGAGCGGGCGAACCAGCAAAAACTGTTCTTCGTGTTGGATCGGATCGCCGGGCTGAAACAACTGGAGGGCCGGGACCTTGATTCGCTGGTTGGGGAACTGCGTCAAGCGATTGCCATCGATGGGCAACTGAACGGAATGCGGGACGCTTCGATTCCCTTCGGTGGTTGGCTGAAAGTCACGTATCTGGATGCAGCCAATCGGAAGCCAGGCGAAATGAGAAAGGTAAGCGTGGATTATTTCGAAGATTTCGGGCTGGGAATCCTCCTGGGAATGGGCGTTGGGTTGGTGCGGGATAAAGTAGTACCGGAAATCGGGACTGGCATTGCTTACCGCTTTCCCCGAACTACTGCTTACGTAGGTTTAAAATTTACCTTCCACTACTTCTTCGACCGACGTACGGATGGAAGCTATCAAATGAATATCAATACTTTTATGAGCGCCGAATTGGGAGACAAGTTCAAAAGTGGAAATGGATTGAGCATTGGCTACCTCATTCACCGGAGTGGGGGGTATTTTAAAGGAACAACTTTTAAGCTTTCACAGAGTGTAAGAACCGAAAAAATCGGCAGGTTCCGGTTGGTTCCCGAACTCATCGTAACCAATGGCTTCCGAACTGTTTTTCCGGGCATTCGAATTGGGGTCGGATTTTGACCCGGTAACGCTGGTTTCGGCCAGCCAAGCCGCACTTCCAACCAATTTCTAAACCCGGGCGCATTTTTCATACTACCACGCCCAACCGCGAGAACCAAAGACCACGGCCGTTGCGGAGTCAGGCACCGCGTTGCCACGCAACGAAATTACCCGAGCCTCCCAGAGACGTCCGCACGGACGTTCCCTTGCGGGGGTATTGGCATCCGATTGACCGCATCGCCTCATTCCGGGGGAAGTCAAGCCCCGCCGGGATAACCGGTTAGTCCAACCCCTTGGTTGCTGTTTACCAAGCGAAACGGCCGGTGAAACAGGGAGTCGCGTATTCACTTGCTTTTCAGGTAAAGGTGCAAGGCCTTCAGTTCCGTATCCGTGTACACCTTCATGGTCGGCCAGGGCATGTTTTTGGGATTCATTGTTTTTCCTTCCGGGGTTTTACCAGTGCGTAAGGTCGTCATGAACTGCTCATCCGTCCATTTACCCGGATTACCCTGGGAAGAGATGTCCGGTACCGTCGGAAACCCGGGTGCAATCGGACCGCCGCCCTTCATAGTTGGGCGGTGACAAGCCTGGCAGGCAACCGACAAGTACTGGCCATAACCGAGGGACACTTCGGTCTTCATTTCCTTCACCAGCTTTCGGTTGTGGTCGATCATCTCGGCGGGAAACAACGGTACCTGGTTCAGTTCGGCCAGGATTCTACCCAGCGGTCCCACCCTGCTTTCCGGAAGTTCACGGTCCACCTTGGGCAGACTGGCTCCGTAGGCGATGATGGCAGCCATATCCGCCTCCGTCAATTGAGTAAATTCGTGCGATGGCATGACAAACAAAGGTTTCCGGTTATCCCTAACCCCGTGTTTGAGCGCCAGTACCCAATTGCGGTAGCCATTGCCCGGCGAAAAACCCCCTTTTCCAGGAGTTAGGTTCGTGGCCGCAAATTGCCCCAGTTTACGGGGATCATTAATGAACATTTTTCCGCCCAGGTCGTCTCCGTGGCAACGCATACATCCCTTGGCCATCGCCAATCGCCTCCCCATTGCTACGGAAGCAGAATCAAGACGGACCGTGATTGCTTGGGGTTCAACGTTATAAATCCGGTGGATACGGACTTCGGTACCCACGTACGCTTTGACGTAAAAGACAAGGACGACAACCACCAGGCTACCCAGCACGGCAGCAATGCTTTTCGGGATTTTTCTGAATATACGAATTGACCCCACGTGGTTGATGCACTGACTTTTATGGATTGCTGGTTGAAGGACGGGAAGGGATACTCGTCCGAAATGGTATCTGAGTACAAATATTCAGCAGGTAAAATGCTGTCTTTCAAGTTTTTAATTTTGATCTGCTACGCCGTTGGAATTTCATTTTGGCATAAGGGCCAATTCAGCCGTTACTCCGGCGTCACTTTCGCGCGCTCGGATGCCAGAGTGCCTTTCGGAAAGGCAACCGGTTGATGGTGGTTTGCCTGGTTCGAGGAAGGGTCGGGCTGGTTGGTTTGACCATTCGTCAACGGCGTTTGGTCCCCGTTTGACTGATTCAACTGCAGCAGGCGAAAGGCCAGCAGGGCTTGCGTGGTTTCCAGGAAAACCCTACCCCAGTTGGTCTCCATCACCCGTTGGATCAGCGCCGGATCCTTTCCCCCGTTTAGCCGCAGGTTCATCGGTATCTGAATGAAAAGGCTGGATGCCCAGTCAACCAGCAGGCAGCCGAACGAAGCCCAAACGAGTTGCCTGGACCAACCGGTCGGTCGAAACCAGAACAGCAGAACGTTCAGCACCGTCAGCAGCGCGAACGGAACCACGCTGATGGGCACGATGCGTTCCTCCAGCAAGGCGTGGTAAACCACGAACTCCCTTTCACCGATCAGGGCCCGCGACGGGTAGACCAGAAAGTAATCCATCATGGCCGTGCCATAGCTGTAGAAGGTGAGGGCTAAAAACGCGTGGGCAATCCAGGCGTTGGTTACTGACTTCGGTTTCAGGGTTGGCAGTGGGTTATTCATAGGGTTGTCTAGTTTGGAATTGGAAAGATGCCGGCTACCTGACTTCCGCCCGGTAGCCGACACCCCGGCTTTTTGCTGCTTTTCAGGGTAAACAGCGGCTCACACGTTCTGCACGTTGATTTGGCTTACGTACCACTGGCTGTGAACAAAGGTGTTGATGCCCACGTCATTCAACTGAGCGCGCATCCGTTGTTGCGCCCCCACGTAAACCACCACGGTAGCCCCCGCCGGAAAACTCGATTGCGTTGTCAAGGACATCTTACGAACCAGTCCGCCGCTAACCGGATACTGCAACCCCGGGGACTTTTCACCGTCGCCCGAAAAATTCAGGCCCCAGACCAGGTTGTAATCAAAGTTTTCGGTGGCCGGGGTTACGTCTTCCCAGTTCCAGAAGACCGACATCACCGCCGCCTCGTTGGTCCAGCCCCAGCCATCCGACCAGCCATACTCATCCCAGGTCTGAATGCAATGCTGGCAGTAAACGCAATGGTAATCCACCTCTACCCGCAAGCGGGCGGTGTAGGGCATGGTGTGCCACAACATCAATCCGTTTTCCCGGTAGGACACCAGGTAATCGACATTGCCGGCACTGAGGTTCTGGGACCAGATCGTGTTGCCGATCAAGGCACCGGGACCGTGGAGGGTCGAAGCGAATTGCTTGATCCGGCCATTCCCGCTTTGATAGGCGTCGCCACCCCGGTCCCACCAACCGGCGTTGTAAGGCGGGTATTGAACTGCACTGTTGGGAGCGGCGGCCTCCGGGGAAGGAATGGACGAACCTCCCTGCTGAGCGGAGGGTTGCTGGCTGTTCTCCACCGCCAGCACCTTCATCTCCAGGTTATTGCGCTGCCCCTGGTCGGTCAGGGCCTGAAACTGACCCTTGAAATCCTGTTGGAGCCGCTTGAGGGCAGCCAAGTCCACGCCCAGCTTCTGGGCGTACTGTACCGAATCTGATCGCTGCTGCGTGGCCACTTGGTTCAACTGCCGGGTGGCAGCGAGCGTCGGCGTGTCGATCAGGGCGGGGTTGGCAACCCGGTGCTGTTGGGTGTAGGCCCGGAGCAATTGTTCGTTTTCGGCCCCGAGCAATTGGGTGCGCTGCTGCTGGAACCGGGCTTGCAACGCCTTCACCTTGCGGTCCAGATCGGCACTCTCCGCGCGGCTCGTGTTCTGACGCGCTTCCAACAAACGGGTCAACTTTTCTCCCTGCCCCGGGTTGAGTTGAGGTGGCAGGTGGAGACCGAGGTCCGTCTTACGGTCCTTGATCAGGGTTTCTTCGGCAATGTCCACGGTGAATGGGGTTAGGGGGTTGATAATAATGAGCGCCACTTTTCCGCGCGCTCGGCGATGGCGGGGCCAGCGGGTTATCCGGCGTTTGTCAAAGTGCTCCGCAAACCTAGTGACGCCAACGGGGGATGGAAATAGTGCTTTTGTACTAATTCTTGTGAGCCACCGGCAACCCGACCGGTTTTTCAGCCAACCGATTTCGAACGAGAACACCACCCGCCGGGCGGGGAAATGGTTGGCTTTCGTCTTTGTTTCGGGTGAATGAACGCACGCAAACCCAGCGGTCAGCCGCGCGGGAATCCGGACAAAAAATATTTTTCGCTTCCTTGATTTATATATAAGATAATTATGTATTATTGCCTTATGTATTCAAGTGAGCTGTTGAAGGGTTCCCTGCAAACCATCATTCTGAAGTTGCTGTCGGAAAACGGCCGGATGTACGGCTACGAGATCACCGGGCGCGTGAAGGCGCTTTCGGAGGGTGAAATCCTGCTGACGGAAGGGGCGTTGTACCCGACCTTGCACAAGCTGGAGGCCGACGGCCTGGTGGTAACCGAGACGGTCAGCCTCGGCAAGCGCATCCGGAAGTACTATTCGCTCACGCCGGCGGGAACCGCGACGGCCACGGCGCGGGTGCAAGAATTCCTGGAGTTCGTTCAGACCATGCGAATCATCCTGGCAACCAAGCCCAGTCCGGATGCCTGACCAAGAAGCCGCCAAGAAGGCGAAAGAGGGTTGGCGTTCACCTTGACTTACAACTCACCCCTGATGACTTACGACGGATTTGCCGGATGAACGGACTTAAAAACGAACAGATCGAACTGATCCGGGCCGATGTCG
>JACMKY010000218.1 GCA_014379925.1 Cytophagales bacterium
CTGGATGCGCAGGCCAGCCGACCCGTGCTCGTGTTTCTGAACGGCGAATACTGGGGCATTCACCACGCGCAGGAGCGGTTGGACCCGCACTACCTGGCTGGCAACCACGGCGTCGACGAAGGAGTGGATTTCCTGGAAATGGATCGGAACGTGGTGGAAGGCGACGCGGCGCACTACCAACGGATGATTGACTTCATCGGGAGCGGGGACATGCGCGTGCCGGCCAACTTCGACACGGTGGCCAAGTGGATGGACGTGGACGAATTCATTCATTACCAGGCGGCCCAAATCTACGCGGCCAACGTGGACTGGCCAGGCAACAACCTCGACTACTGGCGGTCCCGGACGCCCAATGGCAAGTGGCGCTGGATCTTCTACGACCTGGACTTTGGATTCGGACTGGCCGCCAACTCCGGCTTCGACCGCGACATGCTTTCCTACGCGACCGATCCCAACGGACCGACTTTTCCCACTCCAGCGGCGGCCAACAGCCCGTACGGCACTTTCCTGCTCCGCAGCCTGCTGGAAAACGAATCGTTTAAGTACCGGTTCATCAACCGCTTCGCTGACCTACTCAACACCCACTTCAAGACCGAGCGGGTGCTGCAGAAATTGGAGGAGGCCAGGGCCGCATTGGCCCCGGCAATGCCGGAACACGTAGCCCGTTGGCGCGCACCCACCTCGGTGAGCGCCTGGGAAAGTCACCTGGACGGGTTGCGTACGTTTGCCCAACAACGCCCCACTTACCAGCGGCAGCACCTGGCGGCGTATTTCCGTCTCGACGGCACCGCCCAGGTAACGCTTGACGTATCGGACCCGGCCCGGGGCCGGGTACAAATCAACGCCCTGACCATCGACGCCACCACGCCCGGGGCGGGAAGCATGCCGTATCCCTGGCAAGGCGTTTATTTCAAGAACGTACCCGTCCGGCTCACCGCCCTGCCGCAGCCCGGCTTCCGGTTTGCGGGATGGCAGGTGGCGGCCCCGTCCGGGGTGACGTTGCCACCGGAGCCTTCCATCCAACTAGCCTTGGAGGAGGATGTTTCCGTGACGGCGTTGTTCGAGCCGGAACCGGCCAATCCGCCGCTGGCCATGCCCACGCCCTTCGATCTTGCCGGGGGAAGCTACGCGCTGACCGAATGGAAAGCGAGTCAACCCGCCACCACCTACCCGGCGCACCTGACGTTTGAGCGCACCGCCGAGCAGGACCCGACCGCAAGCAGCAACCCGACGGCCAACTACCGCGGTGCCTACCACCTGACTGCGGGCACGCGCATCAACGGCTTGGGAACCGATGGCTTCTCATTCGTCAATACCGACACCGACGGCAACCTGGGGGCGGCCGTGCTCGCCCTTAATACCACCGGCCGGACCAACGTGCGCGTCCACTGGACGGGGGGAACGGTGGTTCCCAACGCGCGCGTCTACGCCATTCGCTTGCAGTACCGGGTGGGCAACGGGGCTTGGACCAACGTTCCCGGGGCGCTCGAATACCGGCGGAACGCGGCGGCGGGCCACGCCCAAAAGTTCGTCCTCGACTTGTCGTCCGCCACGGCCAACGCCGTGGACAACCGGCCGGTGGTGTACCTGCGCTGGCAATACTATTTCGTGTCGGGCAGTTCCGGGGACCGGGCCCAACTGCGCGTGGGTGACCTCTTAGTGAGCAGCACCGCCCTTGCCGTCGCCCCCACCCGGCTGGCAATCGTCTCGGTCAACGGCAACCGTCCGCCTTCCCGCGACGCGGCGTTTGCGGTCGTCATCGAGTCGCGCGACGAGGCGGGGAATCCCCAGCGCGCAACGACTCCCACCGACTTTACCGTGTCGCTGGCCAGCGGCGGCGGTCGCCTGACGGGTACCCTGGCCGGTACCATTCCCGCCGGGCAGGCCACGGCTACGTTGATGCTCCGCTACGACCGCGCCGAGACGGACGTGCAACTGGCCGCCGTTCGGGATGCGGGCGATAACCTGCTGGCGGGCACGGGGGCTCCCTTCGCCGTGCTCGAAGCCGCGGCCAAACTGGTTTTCGTGGACAGCTATCCCTACGGAGCGGCCGGTACGCCGTACCGCACCTTCCTGGTCGCCGCCAAACGCCCGGATAACTCGTTGGACCGCAACTTCACTGGCAGCGTGACGGTAGCTCCCGTTCCGGGAGTCGCCGCCTCCGGAACGGTGCCCGGAGCCGACCCGGTTTCCGGCACCCTCACCCGAAGCTGCGTGGCCGGGGTGGCGCAATTCGACAGTCTGGTGTTCAGCGCGGGCGGCGTGTATACCCTCTCGGCGGGCACCCCCGGACTGACGGGCGCAACCACGGGCCCCATCAAAATTGCCGGGATGACGGAAGTTTTGGTTCCCCGGTTTGTGCAGGGTAAGAATGGCATCAACGCCGGGCGCGTGCCCTTCGCCTTTCGGGTGGCGTTCAACAACCTGAATGCCAATGCCAGGTACCGCTATTTCAACCAGATGGTTTCCCCCCTCGATGCCATCACCGCGAACGGATCGGGCAACGTGGTTTTCACCAACGCGCCCGAATCCCGGCGCACGGCCGACGTATCGACCAACCAACCCGGCCAGTACGGAGAATTTACAACCGACGGCAACGGTGCCTACGCGGGCTGGTTCGTCACCGAACCCACCGGCAACAACCGCTTCACACCGGGCAAGGAACTCCGGGTACGCCTGGTTCTTAACGACGGCGGCGGCGGCTCGGACCCGTTCTTCCGCTTGACCGGCCGCAGTCTGGTGCGGGTGGTGAACTTCGGCAGCGACGCCAACGGCGGCACGGCGCTGGTGGGTAATTCCTGCGCGGCGGCCCGCAACGTGGTGGTGCTCTACGACCAGACCGACGGCGGCAACCGCCCCGTCGCGGCCACGGTTGCTGAGGACGACGGCGTGGATAATTCGCTAGCAACCAACTACGCATCTTTCTACGCGGAAAGGGTGAACGGGCAGGCTGGCGCGTGGGGCGTGCTGCTTCCCAACGGCTTGCCCCAAGGCATCCGCCGCATCGAGCAGCATAGCCTGGCCGACGGCCACGTAATCGGCTTCGGCATTTCAGCGGATGGCCATTGGGGCGGCGTCAGCACGGTGAACCCGGGCGGGGGCGCAACGTTGGTGATTCCAGCCGCGGCCGCCTCGTTGGCCAGCGCTCCCGTGATTACGCAGGAGGGAGCGGAACTGGTGTCGAGCGCGGCGGGTAGCAACCAGTGGTACCGGGAGGACGGACCGGTACCCGGCGCGACCGGACCCCGCCACGCGCCGACGCAAAGCGGCCGGTACCGGGTGCTGGCCGACGGTCCGGCGTGCCCGACTAATTTTTCGGCTCCCTTCGACTTTTTGCTCACCGCCCTTCCTGCCAATCCGGTCGGCCCCGACCAAACGCTGCGGGTATTTCCCAACCCCACCACCGGCAAAGTGCGGATCTCTTTTCAAATTCCCTTTCCCGCCCCGACCGCCGAGCGGGTCGAGTTGCGGTTGATCAACCTGATGGGGCAGGAAGTACACCGCCAGCCGCTCGACGGGCAAGGCGGCAACTACGACCTCGAATTGGATTTATCGGGTGACCCCAGCGGGTTGTACCTGCTGCAACTTCGTTACGGTGAACAGACTATCGCGCGGAAATTGCTGCTGCAACGTTAGGGTCAGTAACGCGAGGATGACGTGCGTTAGGGTGGATGGCTCTTCCCTACGGTCTGCTTGCGTGATGTAGATAATTCGCTTTGGCCGTTGGTTACTGTTCTCAGTTGCCAAACGATCATTCTTTACCAACCAGACGGATGACATCCAGGGTATCCGTCTGGTTGGCACTTTCTCTCCGCAAAAATGCCTTGTACAAACTGTACGGGGTATTTTTATTTTTATGGGGTACGTTGTCCAGTTTGCGGAAACTCGTTCGTCTTAGTGGCGAAATCAGTTCTACCACGTAAACCAAATCAATTCTCATGGAAAAGTTCATGCTCATCTTTCACGCCCCGTATTCGCAGGAAGCCGCTTACCAGCAACAGTCGCCCGAAGAAATGCAGGTTGAAATTCAGAAGTGGAATCACTGGATCGGTGGTATCGCCGCCCAGGGCAAGATGGTGGGTACCGAAGCACTCCTGCCCTTCGGGAAAATAATGCGCAAAAGCGGGCAGGTGGTTACCGACGGGCCGTATACCGAAGGCAAAGAAATCGTCGGTGGCTACACCGTGGTGACGGCGGCCAGCGTGGATGAAGCCGTTGAACTGGCCAAAGGATGCCCGATTTTCGACAGCGAAGGCTCGCTCGAAGTCCGGCCAATCGTTAACTTTGGGTGAAATAATTTGTTCTTCGATGTCTGCTTCGAGCGGTTCCAACCAGTTGGTTGACCACCTGTTCCGCCACGAAGCGGGCCGGATGGCTTCGGTCCTGACCTGTATGCTGGGCTTCGACCGGCTCGAACTGGCCGAAGACGTCGTACACGACACGATGGTACAGGCCTTGCAAAGCTGGCCGTTTCAGGGTATTCCCGATAATCCCCGGGCCTGGCTCTACCGGGTGGCCAAAAACAAGGCCTTGGATGTGGTACGGCGCGAAAACCGGTTGCGGCAAATCAGTTCGGACGCGGATTATCTCCATCAGCAGGACGTTAACGACGCGATGGCTCAGCCACTCTTCTTCGACGAGGACATCACCGACAGCCAGTTGCGGATGTTATTCGCCATCTGCCACCCGGCCATTGCGCTGGAGTCGCAGATGGCGATGTGCCTCAAGATTCTGGGTGGCCTGAGCGTTCGCGAGATCGCCGGGGCGTTTCTGACCAACGAAGAAACCGTTACGAAACGGCTCTACCGGGCGAAGGAGAAAATCAGGCAGGAGGGCATCCGGCTCGAAGTACCGGCTGGCGCTCACCTGCCTGGCCGCCTGGCCGCCGTGCTGAAAAGTATCTATCTGCTCTTCAACGAAGGCTACAACTCCTTGCACCCCGACACGCTCATCCGGCGCGATTTGTGCGAAGAAGCCACGCGCCTGGCCCTATTGCTGGCCCAGACTCCCCGCACGCAGGTTCCCGCCGTCGACGCCCTGCTGGCACTAATGTGCTTCCAGGCGGCTCGTTTCGACGCCCGCATCGACGAGGACGGGGCCATCGTGCTGCTGGCCGATCAGGACCGCCGCCGCTGGAACCCCGACCTGATCCGGAAGGGGCAGCATTACCTGAACGGTTCGGCCGAGGGCAATGCGCTGAGTGAGTACCACCTCGAAGCGGGTATCGCCATGCTTCACTGCGTCGCGCCAACCTACGCGGCTACCGAATGGCCGACCGTGCTGCACTACTATGACCTGTTGCTGGCCCGCAAACCCTCGCCCGTGGTGGCCCTGCACCGGGCGGTGGCGCTGGCCGAGGTAGAAGGGCCGGTATCGGCCATCAGGGCGGTGTCGGGACTGCGTGGGCTGGACACGAATCACTACTACTACGCCATTCTGGGCGACTTGTACGAACGAAATAACCAGCCTGACCTCGCCCGGCAGCACTACCGGCAGGCGTTGCACCTGACTCCCTCCACCCCCGAAAAAAAGTTGCTGGCACGAAAGCTGACTCAGTTGTAAACCGGATGCGTACCCTTCGTCTCCGGAGGTACGACCATTCGTTGGTTTGGGGTCTGCAACGGGTCGTGTTAAACCGGTTGGGTTGCGGCACACCAATTGCCAGGTGGCGGTCGCTTCAAAAACCAACCAACAGCAACCACGAAAACCAATTTTTTCCTGCCTGCCCTCTGGCTTTTGGGTACGCCGTTTGCGTTGGCGCAACCACCCGCTTTGGCCGAGTGTTCGTCGTTTCGGACCGGTTTTTCCCGGATGGACCGGACTTTTCGCGAGGGTTTCAACCACTTCAACCGGAGCTTCAAGGATGCCGATCAGGCATTACGCGGCTAGTTTGTTTTGAAAGCTGCTTTGCTGAACGAGGGAGTTCTTTTCCTCCCCGCCCTTTCAAGTCAATAGTAAAGGTCCTTTGATGAGACCATCTCAAAGCAACTGTAGAGAGAAAATGCATCTTTTAAAATTCTTACTTCGCCCACAACTTGTTCTTGACTACTTGGTTAATAACCTGCTCACGATAATTCCTGCCGATAGGAATGCGATGCGATCGTATCATAATCTCATTGCCTTCGATGGCTTCTATCTTATCAATGGAAACAAGATAAGATTTGTGCACTCGGATAAATTGTTTATTACATAAACTCTGTTCCAAATTCTTCAGATTCAGCAATGTTAAATACTTGCCTTTTTGGGTATAGATTGTAACATAATTTTGCATTCCCTGTATGTACAGAATATTACTAAGGTGTATTTTTTCGTATTTGTTTTCGCATCTAATAAAAAAATAATCATCCCCCTGCCCAACCCCGTGAATACCCGGCTGAACGGACTCTTTGATGAGTCTATAATAATCTTTGGCTTTATTTACGGCTTTAAAAAAACGGTCAAAAGTAATGGGCTTTAATAAATAGTCCAGCACATTTAGCTGGAAACCTTCCAGGGCATAACTTGGAAAAGCAGTGGTAATAATAACCAGGGGAGGGTTCTGTACTATTTTCAAAAAATCAATGCCATTCATTTTGGGCATCTGGATATCCAGAAAGATCAGATCTGTCGGCTGCTGATCCAACAAGGTAATGAGTTCAAGCGGATTCTCGCCGGTTCCGGTCAAGTGTAAGAAATCAACTTCTCTCACGTAATTAGCCAGTCCCTCCCTGGCCAATGGCTCGTCATCGATAATGACACAGTTGATCATCCGGTATAAGTTGGTATTCAGGCCATTTGCAGGGCCGGTGTTAACGCGAGATTAGAGAGTTTTATTCTTAATTTTACCTCAAAGCGGTTGTCGTCATTTTGTATCGCCAGGTCATATTGCCCCGGGTAAAGCAAATCCAATCTTCTTTGTACGTTTTTTAAGCCAATACCCCGGTAATTGACTACCTCATTGGCGACACCCGGTGAGGTGCTATTGGCAACAAAGAAGCTCAGCTGCTGCCCGTCCAATCCCAGTTTTATACCAATCCAGTTGGGCCGGTCGCTGTGTTTGGAAACGTGCTTGAATGCATTTTCTACGAAGGTCATCAGGATAAAGGGTGCGATGCCCAAATGATTCGTGTACACCGGCTCAGTGCCAAAGGTAACCTTCACATTATTGTTCTGACGGAGCTTTTCCAGTTCAATAAAATTTTCCAGGTAGGCCATCTCCTTTCCCAGCGGGATCTGCTGATCATTGCATTCGTAGAGCTGATACCGCAGTAATTCGGAGAACTTAGCCAATGAAGCTGAAGCCATGTTCGGATTTTTATGGATCAGAAAAAATATGGAATTGATGGTATTAAATAGAAAATGCGGATTGAACTGATTTTTAAGGAATGTTAACTCGGTTTCCAGTTTTTCTTTTTCAAGCAGTTGTTGCCACTGCCTGGTCCGAACCCAATTCTTGGTTAATTTAATGCTCATGGCCAGCGTCGTGCTGGCTACGGTTGACGGTAAGGCGTTGCCCAAAAAACGAAAAAAACAGCCCGACTCTGACCCGCCACCGTACAGCTCGTTGAGCGTTCTTCCC
>JACMKY010000219.1 GCA_014379925.1 Cytophagales bacterium
GCGCCGCCGACCAGCTCATCGACATCGGACCGGAAGCCGGCTCGCAAGGAGGACAGTTGGTTTTCCAGGGCCGCCTGAAAGGGGAAGAACGCCACGGAGACCGGCCTTTCATTTCCCACACCCTCAACTTCCTCGACGGGACGGATCGAATCGAGATTCCGGCGGTGAGGCGTCGCTGGACCCACTTCATCGAGGTGAAGGGGGCGCGGGAAAATAACCTCCAGTACGTGGACGCCCGTTTTCCGCTGGGCGTACTCACCGTGGTGACGGGCGTGAGCGGATCGGGTAAGTCTACGCTGGTTCGCAAGGTGTTGTACCCGGCCCTGAGCAAGTTGAAAGGGCAATACAGCGAGGATTCCGGCAAGTACCATAGCCTGGAAGGGAGCCTGGACCGCCTCAAGCAGACCGAGTTCGTGGATCAGAATCCGATTGGCAAGTCATCGCGCTCCAATCCCATCACCTACATCAAAGCCTACGATTTCATCCGCACCCTGATGGCCGATCAGTCCCTGGCCAAGGCCCGGGGCTACAAACCCGCCCACTTTTCCTTCAACGTCGACGGCGGGCGTTGCGAGGTATGCCAGGGCGAAGGCACGGTGACGGTCGAGATGCAGTTCATGGCCGACTTGCACCTCAAGTGCGAAAGCTGCGGGGGAAAACGCTTCAAGCAGGAAATCCTGGAGGTGAAGTACCGCGACCAGGACGTTTCCGACATCCTGGAAATGACCGTCGACGACAGCCTGGTCTTTTTCGGGAACGAGCCGAAACTGGTGGAAAAGCTGCTGCCCTTGCAGGAAGTGGGCCTGGGCTACGTGCGACTGGGGCAGTCGTCCGACACGCTGAGCGGGGGCGAGGCCCAGCGGGTGAAACTGGCTTCTTTCCTGGGCAAGGGCCATTCTAACCAAGGCAACGCCCTTTTCATCTTCGACGAACCCACCACGGGGTTGCACTTTCACGACATCCGGAAATTGTTGAAAGCCATCAACGCCCTGGTGGATCAGGGGGACACAGTGATCATCATTGAGCACAACGTGGAAGTGATCAAGTGCGCCGACTGGATCATCGACCTGGGTCCGGAGGGCGGCGACGGGGGTGGCCGCATCACCTTCGCCGGATTGCCCGAGGACATGATCAGGCTGGAAGACAACCACACGGCCCGGTTCCTGCGCGAGAAGTTTGGGAAATAGCCAATGGCCTTGTATCAGCAGTCAGCGGACTAGGAACGAATACTTCAATGGTTGATATTCCGCAACCCGCGGGTTCAGCGCAGGGAACCTGCGTTCGTTTACCGTCAATTGTGGTTGATCCTGTCCAGCAACTCGAAAATAGCGGCGTAAATGGAGTCCAGTTCCTCGTCCCGGATCACGTAGGGTGGCAGGATGTAGATGACATTGCCCAACGGACGCATCAGCAGATCCCGCGCCAGGAAGAAGTGGTATAGAAAATCCCTGGCCTCGTTGAAGTAGCCCGTTTCCTGCGGAGAACGGAGCTCAACCGCCAGGATGACACCCAGGCAGCGGACGTCCTTCACCCCGGGATGGTGCCGTACCCGTTCCACGAAAGCCAGGTGTTTCCGGGCGATCCGGTGAATATGCTGGCGACACTCCGGCGTGAGCAGCAATTCCAGACTGGCCAGGGCCACCGCGCAAGCCAACGGATTGGCCGTGAAAGAATGGCCGTGGAAAAATGCCTTGGTCCGGTCAGCGGTTCGGAAAGCCGAGACGACCTGCTCGGTGCACGTGGTCACCCCCAGGGCCATCGTGCCGCCCGTTAGTCCCTTGGAAAGGCATACCAAGTCCGGCTGCTCGGTCAGGTGGTCAGAGGCGAACAGTTCGCCCGTGCGGCCAAAGCCCGTCATCACCTCGTCGGCAATGCAGAGGATGCCGTTTTCGTGGGCAATGCGCCACAGTTCGTCCAGCAGGTTGGCCGGGTACATCCGCATCCCGGCGGCCCCCTGCACCAGCGGTTCGCTGATGAAAGCGGCTACTTCGCCGCCCTCCGCCAGCGTCCGGAAACGCCGAAGAATACCCGCCACCGCCTCGCACGCGGTGGGGGAACAGCCCTTTTTTAGCGAAGCATTGCCCAGGCAGCAGTGCGGGCGGGAGCAGGGAGGAAAATCGATGAAATCCACCTCAAACAGGTACGGCGCAAAGGAGGCGTTGAACGGGCCGCGTTCGCCCACCGACATCGCCCCGAACGTATCGCCGTGGTAGGCGCCCCGCCAGGCCAGCACCTTCTTCCGCTCCGTTCCCCGGTTGTACCAGTATTGAAAGGCCATTTTCAGGGCCACTTCCACGGCCGTACTGCCATTGTCGGAATAAAATACCTTGGTTTGGTTGGACGGCAGGATGCCGAGCAGTTGTTCGGCTAGCCGCACGGCGGGCGCGTGGGTGAAGCCGGCGAAAATCACGTGCTCCAGTTCCATCGCCTGCCGGTAAAGGGCTTCCGCCAGGCGCGGGTGCGCGTGTCCGTGCAAGTTCACCCACCACGAAGCGATGCAGTCCAGGATGCGTCGTCCGTTCCCGACGTACAGGTAAACCCCTTCGGCCCGCTCCACCGGCAACGTCTCGCGTTCGCCCAGCAGGGGCGTGTACGGATGCCAGACACTGCGCTGGTCGCGTTCCGGAAGGGTAGGGGCATTGGCGTCCGTCATATCACCAGGTGTTGGGAGGGCGACCAGAATACCCGGTCGAAGTGCTGAACCTGATCTTCCGCCACGGTGATGCCTTCCCGTTCGAGCCGCTGCTGCATGGTGTGGGGCTCGGGAAAGCAGTGTTTTCCCGTGAGCAGCCCGTTCCGGTTGACCACCCGGTGCGCCGGCACGTCCTCCACGCTGTGCGCGCTGTTCATCGCCCAGCCAACCATCCGCGCGCCCGACTTTAATCCCAGGTATTGGGCGATGGCCCCGTAGGAGGTGACCCGCCCGGGAGGAATCAGGCGCACCACTTCGTGGACGTCGCGGAAGAAGTTCTGGTTTTTCAAGGGGAAGCCGGCTGTCTTCAGGCCCAAATATACGGCTTTCAACCGCAAAACCAGGGTTGCCTGCCGGAAGGAAAAAGCGAAAAACCGGACGAGCCTTTTTGGTGCGTATCCGCCCTGGCGGGTTTTGTAGTCGTCCATTCTCCGGCAAACTTACACTCCTTGGTTTCAAGGAAGTTTCCTTTTTCCTTTTCGAAGTATTTATGAGTATCCAGGCGGAAGTATCTTGGGCCAACGAGGCTCCTCATTTTTCGGAAAGGATTACGAAATGAGTTTGGAACTCCCGGCTGGGCAACCATGAAAAAGATCTACCTCATCGGAATGTGCTTGCTGTCCAATTGGGCAATCGCGCAGAGGCAGGCCAACATCTGGTATTTCGGACGGCGGGCGGGCATCGACTTCAACAAGGGAGTCCCGGAAGCGTTGACCGACGGCCAGATCAACACCCGCGAAGGCTGCGCCTCCCTCGCGGATGCCGATACCGGGACGTTGCTGTTTTATACCGACGGAATCCAGGTGTACAATCAGAACCACCAGCTCATGCCCAACGGCTCCGGCCTGACGGGCAATTCTTCCAGTACACAGTCGGCCATCATCTTACCCAATCCGGGCAATCCAATGCGGTATTACGTCGTGACGGCGGGCATCAGGACCGGAACCGGGCTGCGCTATTCGGAGGTGGACCTGGGTCTGGACGGCGGCCGGGGCGACGTAGTTGCGGGTTCCAAAAACAGCCTTTTGTTGATTACGAACACCGAAAAGCTAATTGCTACCCGGCACAACAATGGTACGGATTACTGGATTATCACGCACGAGCGAGATAACGACCTATATTACGTCTACCAGGCGACGGCGAGCGGAATTGCGTTGAGTGCCAAGTACAAGGTAGGGGCGGTCCTCACGGGTGCCTACAGCGAAAAGGGCTACCTGAAACTATCGCCCGACGCCACCCGACTCGCCAGCGCCCTCAACGGCGTCGCGCAAAGGGTCGAACTGTTTCAATTCAACAACGCAACCGGTGCCATTACGGGCGTCGGCACGAGTCCCAAACTAACGTTGAACAGCATCCCGGCGGCGTACGGCGTGGAATTCTCCCCCGATGGCCGGTTGCTGTACGTCACCGAGCAGCGGCGCCCGTCCCTGGGTACCAAGAGTTCGCTGTTGCAATTCGATTTGACGGCGGGCACCCCGGCGGCCGTCAACGCTTCCCGAAAAATGCTGGCCAATTCGACTTCGTTGATTTACGGAGCCTTGCAAGCCGGCCCCGACGGCCGAATCTACCTGGCCAAGGAAAATGACTTCAACGTGGGCGACAGTTACCTGGGCGTCATTACCAAGCCCAACACGGTGGGTCCGTCGGCCTTTTACCAGGAAAACGGTTTTGACCTGGGCGGCAAGCAAACCCTGAGTGGCCTGCCTGCCTTCTCCCAAGGTTTCGGCGTGGCCTTTACTTACCAGGGGCTTTGCCGGGGGGAGAAGACCAGCTTCTCCGTTCTCAAAACCCCCGACGTAAAGAGCGTGCAGTGGACTTTCGGCGATCCGGCCTCGGGCAGCAACACCGCGACCGAACCCACCACCGCCCACCAGTTCAGCGGAATCGGTACTTACCAGGTCACGCTGACGATTACCTACGTGGACAATTCCTCCGAGACCCGTACCGCCAAGGTGACCATCGATGCCGCTCCGGTGGCGGGTTTGGGCCGGGACACCACCCTCTGCGAAGGCCAGACGCTGACCTTGAAGGCCTACCCCGGCTCCATCCCATCTCCGCAAGTCAAGTTCGGGTGGCAAGATGGCAGCACCAACGCGACGTACACCGTCAGCCAACCGGGCACCTACTGGGTGGAAGCTTCCGTGGGCAACTGCCGGACGCGGGATTCCATCGTGGTCCGTTACCTCTCCCCCGCGGGCGGGCTCGGCAACGACACGACGCTGTGTTCGGGCAATACCCTCACGCTGAAGGCCAACGCGCCCGGCGCCACTTACGTCTGGCAGGATGGTTCTACCCGTTCTCAATTCAACGTGACCAGGACGGGGGTGTACTGGGTAGACATCCGGGCGGGATCGTGCCGGATCCGGGATTCCATCCGGGTTGATTTACTGCCCACTCCCTCCTTCTACCTGGGAACCGACACCTCGCTGTGCGCGGGCGGGTCGCTGCTGCTCAGCGCCCACAACCCCGACCAGCCCACGGCCCGCTACCGCTGGCAGGACGGCTCCACCGGACCCACCTACCCGGCGACGGTTGCGGGAATCTACTGGGCCGATGCCGTGCTGGGCGACTGCACTTTCCGGGATTCCATCCGGGTGGGGGTCGTTGCGGCCCCGCCGGTGGTCAACCTGGGCGGAGACACCACGCTAACCGGGTTCGATTCGGAACTGACCTTACGGGCAACTTCCCCCTACGCCACGTACCGCTGGCAGGACGGCTCCACCGATTCGGCCTTCACCGTTTCCGAAGCAGGGGAGTACTGGGTGAGAGTCAGCAATGGATGCGGCTCGGTAACCGACACAATCGTTGTGAGCACCCCCAGTTGTCCCGGTTTCCAGATTCCCAACATCATCACCCCCAACGGCGACGGTTCAAACGATGCCTTCGTGGCTGTATGCGACGACGCCCGGTGGACGCTGGAAATTTACGACCGGTGGGGCAAAACGATTCACCGCGACAACTGGTACCAGAATAATTGGGAAGCCGAGGGGCTGAGAGAAGACATTTACTTCTACCTGCTGCGAAACAACGCAACGCGGGAACTCCGCCGCGGCTGGGTACAGGTGAAGCGGCATTGATTAATCGATGGCAAAGTTGAGGTGAATACAGGCCCAGGTAAGCCAACGGCCAGGGCAAACTTGCGTTCACCACCCGGCAGATGCCTGGCAGGGAGATGCGTTCCAGGAGCAGTTTGCCGATCAGCGTTTTTTGCTCGGCGCGGATGGCGATGTTGGTGGGGTGCTCGACGAACGGGGGCTGGCAAGCCTTGCACTGGTGGTTTTGCTCGTCGTTATGGATGCGACCATTGCGCTTGATAAGGGTGGAATCACCGCGAGGACAAATCATGGCTTCCGTTCATTCACGCGTGATTGATTTGCAGATCGTGAAACTGAAAGTGGCTCGTGCGCCGATCCAGCATCAGGTACGCTTGTTCCGCCATCAGCCGACCCAACTTCTCCATCGCGTGGTAGCGCTCATAAAGGGCGTAGCACAAGCAATGTGACGGATCTGTTGCCAGCGTTTTCTCCCCGTTTTCTTGCCTCTGAAGTAGCGCGGCGAAGGCAGCCCGGGGAGCCGATTACGTAGCCCAAGATGGGTTTGCTTTTCCGGCAGACAGAGCCATCCACGCCTTCCATGCCCGCGATCCGGTAGTGCGGTGGCTTTCGATGCGTTCGCGCATGACGGACGTACCATTGGCGCCCAATCCGTTGATCATCACCGAGCGGAATGCATTATTTTTGGGAAACTGAAAATCGAGTTGACGCCGTTTTCGGGCCCACTACCCGCGGCGGACGGATAACTGGTCAAATCACCCGTACCCTTGGCCTTAAACGCCTTACGCTTTTTCGCCACCGTTCCCAATTGGCTACGCGCCACCGAATCGCCGGGCTACGCGCCGGGTAGGCGGGGCTTTCTGCTGTTGATGCTGGTCGGCCTCTGGGGTGCGCAACCGCCCCGGCTGGCCGCGCAGGGACTCGTCCTCAACGAGTTCATGGCGGCCAACGCGTCGGTGGTGGCCGACGAGGACGGCGACTTCCCCGACTGGATCGAGGTGTACAACGCGGGCGACCAAGCCGTGCAGTTGGCCGGCTTCGGCCTCTCCGACGATCCCGCCAACCCCCTCAAGTGGACCTTTCCCGCTTACCTGCTTCCCGCCAAGGGCTTTCTGCTCGTGTTTGCCTCCGACAAGAACCGCCCGTCCGGACCGTACCTGCACACCAATTTCAAGCTAAGTGCTTCGGGCGAACCGCTGCAACTGAGCAACGCCACGGGGGCCCCCGTGGATGCGCTGCCCGCCGTTTCCCTGGCTACCAACGCCGCCTACGGCCGCCAGCCCGACGGGAGTTCTTCGTTCGTATTCTTCGCCAGCAACCCCACGCCGGGGGCGTCTAATCCCGCCGCGGGCAACCGTGGATTGCTCATGGCTCCCGTGTTTGCGCCGGTCGGTGGTTTCTATACCGGTCCGGTTACGCTGGGATTGAGTACCAACCACGCCGACGCGGTCATTCGCTACACGCTCGACGGCTCCGAGCCGACCGAGCTTTCTCCGGCTTACTCAGCGCCCCTGCTCGTGCAGAGCCGGACGGGCATCCCCAACGAACTGTCCATCATTCCTACCAACCGGGTACTGGTGGGGCCTTCCACGTACTATCCGCCCGGGGGCGAGGTGTTCAAGGCGGGTATCGTGCGGGCGCGGGCGTACCGGCCCGGCTCGCCGCCGAGTGAAGTGGTCACCAATTCGTATTTCGTAGATCCGAACATCCACGAACGGTACCAGTTGCCGGTCGTTTCCGTCGCCACGGACCGGGAAAACCTTTTCGGGGGAAAAACGGGTATTTACGTGCCCGGCGACGAATTCAACGGCGACCACGACCGTTCGGGTAACTACTTCCAGCGGGGCGACGCCTGGGAGCGTCCGGCCCACGTGCAGTTTTTCGACGTCGACCGGAGCCGGGGTTTTTCGCAGCGTATGGGCGTGCGAATTCACGGCAGCGCCTCGCGGGTGGACCCCCAGAAGTCGCTCCGGCTCTACGCGGACGAGCAGTATGGCCCGCCCGCCATCCGGTACCCAATCTTTCCCGACAAACCGCTCACCGAGTTCAAACGGCTGCTGCTCCGCAACGGCGGCAACGACCGTTCTTTCAGCACCCTGCGCGACGTGTTCATCCAGGGATTGGTCCGGGACCTGGACCTGGATGCGCAGGCCAGCCGACCCGTGCTCGTGTTTCTGAACGGCGAATACTGGGGCATTCACCACGCGCAGGAGCGGTTGGACCCGCACTACCTGGCCGGCAACCACGGCGTCGACGAAGGAGTGGATTTCCTGGAAATGGACCGGAACGTGGTGGAAGGCGACGCGGCGCACTACCAACGGATGATTGACTTCATCGGGAGCGGGGACATGCGCGTGCCAGCCAACTTCGACACGGTGGCCAAGTGGATGGACGTGGACGAATTCATTCATTACCAGGCGGCCCAAATCTACGCGGCC
>JACMKY010000220.1 GCA_014379925.1 Cytophagales bacterium
CCTTTGTGGGTATAATGCCGCCAGGGGCCGGAAGGTTGCCTAGGCAAGGCAGAAGGGAAAAGAATGTCGAACCGCGCGGCGGATCGACATTCCTTTCGATTTGGCAGCGGCCGCTTCGCCGTAATTCATTGCCACGTCGCCCGGGTCAGGCGGGAACGGCGGGTTGAACGCGGGCCGCCTCCCAGGCCAGGATGGCTCGCTTCCGCTCCGTGCCCCAGCGGTAGCCACCCAGCGCGCCGGTTTTCTGGATGACCCGGTGGCAAGGAATGAGGTAGCCGACCGGGTTGCTGCCAACGGCATTGCCCACCGCCTGACAAGCCTTGGGATGGCCGATCATCGCGGCCATTCCGTCGTACGAAGTCACTTGACCCGCCGGAATGCGGAGCAGCGCTTCCCAGACCTTGATCTGGAAGTTGGTGCCTTTCAGCAGGAGCGTCGGGGGCTTGCTGGCCGGCAGCGCAAAAAAAATCTGTTCAACCAGCGCGGAAGTCAGCGCCGCGTTGGTCCGCAGGTTCGCCCCCGGCCAGGCGGTCCGCAGGCGTTGGAAGACCGTCTCCCTTTCCTCCGCCGTTTGGAAGGACAAGCCACAAACGCCCCGTTGCGTGGCGCTGACGAGGCACTCGCCGAAAGGTGTCGGGTGGAAACCGTAGGAAATGTCCAGGCCGGCCGCTTGTTTCTTGTATTCGCCCGGTGACATGGCCTCGTAGGTCACGAACAGGTCGTGCAGGCGGCCGGGACTGGAGAGGCCGGCGGCGTAGGTTACTTCCAGCAGGTCCTTCGATTGACCGAGCAGCTCCTTGGCGTATTCTTTGGTGAGGAAGCGCACGAACCGCTGCGGGCTGGTGCCGGCCCAGCGGCTGAACAAGCGCTCGAAGTGGTATTCGCTCAGGTGCACGCTGTCGGCGATTTCCTTCAGACCGGGCTGGCGGGTGAAGTTTTGCGCGATGTAGTGAATCGCCCCCTGAATTCGTTCGTAATCGAGGGTAGCTTGGACGGGGTTGGTCATGGTTTGAGGGGTTGGATTGGAAAGATCAACGGTGGCGTTCGTTGGCCAACGTTGGAGGGGTGTGGGCGGCATTCCGTCGCTTTTGGCTCGCGGCGGATTACCTTCCGGGCACGCTACAAAAGTACGCACCCGGCCGCGCACCCGACACCCGTTTGTTGCGGTGTTTTCGGCAGCCACCCCAAAGAAAAGCCCGCGTCAGAGATGAACGCGGGCTTTTACCCAACACTAACTACTAACTACTCGGTAAGAACTGGATATTTGCCGGACCTCTCCCGGTGGCGTCGGGCGACAACACCCCACCTCATCCTACTCGCCCGCCACCACGCTACTCATTATTCGTTACTGCGGCCGGGCTTCGTTTTTCTTGGCACCGTCCTTTTTGGGGTCTTTCTGCGCAACCGGATCTCCTTCTTTCAACTGTTTGGAAACTACCAGGAACGGACCCGAAACCACCTCGTCACCCTCCTTCAGGCCGGAAACCACCTGAATGTTCTCGAAGTCACTGATGCCGGTCTTGACCTCGCGCATCGCCACCTTGCCGGCGTTGTGCACGAACACGACTTCCTTGGGGACTTCCTTCCTAACCGGCTTTTTTTCCTGGTTGGATACCGTCTGGGCGTTGGTGCTCTGCGGGTCGCCAGCGGGAATTTCGGGCGGGGCGTTCGGGTCGCGCGTGGTCACGGCGGCGATGGGCACCGACAAGGCATCGCTCTTGCGGTCGGTGATGATCTCGACCGAAGCGCTCATGCCCGGCCGGAAGGGCGACGATTTCCGGCCGTCCACCAGATCCCGGTAGGATTGGGGCAGGATCTTGATTTTCACCTCAAACTCCGTCACGGCGTCGGTGTTGGCGGCGGAAGCCGACGAAGCGGCGCCGTTGGCCGTGTTGGCGATGGAGGTGACCACACCCTGGAACTTCTTGCTGAGGCTGGTAAAAGCGTCCACGTCGATGATGGCCGTGTCGCCCAGCACCACCCGCACGATGTCGTTCTCATTAACGTTCACCCGCACTTCCATCTCGTTGAGGTCGGCGATGCGCAGGATTTCAGTACCCGCCATCTGGGAGGTGCCCACCACGCGTTCTCCCTGTTCGACGTTGAGCAGGGAAACGGTGCCGCTTTCCGGGGCGTAGATCTGCGTTTTGCGCAGGTTCTCGTTGGCGTCGCGCAGGGCGGCCTCCGCACTCTGGACGCTGAACCGGGCGGCCTCCCCGTTGGCCCGGGCGGCTTCCAGGTCCTGCTTGGCCACCGTATAGTCGGCCCGGAACTGCTCGAAGTCCGAGTCGGAAATTACTTTGTCGCCGTACAGTTTTTCGTTCCGTTCAAATGCCAGTTTCGCCCGCGTCAGCCGGGCTTCCGATTGCGCCAGCGTCGCCCTGGACTGAGAAAACATGGCCTTGTTGTTGTTGACCGAAGCCCGGGCGCGGTCGAGCAGCGATTCGTAGTTGTCGGGGCGAATCTTGAGCAGCAATTGCCCTTTGATCACTGAGTCGCCTTCTTCCACGTTGAGGGCAATGATTTCGCCCGAGACATCCGGGCTGATTTTTACTTCCACTACGGGCTGCACCTTGCCCGAGGCGCTCACTTTTTCGATGATGTCCGTCTTCTTGGCTTTGGCGAACACCACTTCGGTAACGGGCTCCTTGCCGATCCAGCCGGCCTTTTTGGCGATGAACGCCCCCGCCGTCAACGCCACCGCAATAACGCCCAGGATAACGAGAATTCGGTTGGAACCTTTTTTAGCCATTTGATTCGGTAGTCAATTAGGAATGCACGGATGCGCCGTGGCCGCTAGAAAGTCAGGGGTTTGTTCTGGTAGAAGTCCAGCACCTTGGTTCGGAAAACGTAGTTGTACTTGGATTGTACCAGGTTGGCCTGCGCCCGGTTGAGGTTATTTTTTTGCAGGGCAAAATCAAAGGAATTGAGTGCGCCGGTATTAAAGCGGCTTTCGGCCGCCTTGAACGACACCGACAAGGCTTCCACCTGTTGGGTATACGCCAGGAATTGCTGGGCGGCCAGTCGCATGTTGGTGTAGGCCTGCTCGATGGTCTGCCGGAGCTGGATGCGGGCATTCTGGGCCGCGAGTTCGTTGCTTTTCTGCTGGATGACCGCGGTGGCAATGCGGTAGCGCGTTTGAAAACCGTTGAAGATGGGGATGTTGAGCGATAATTGAATCACTTTCCTTTCCGTTCTTCTCAGTTGATCCAGGTAAGGCGTCACGCGCTCCCTGCCGGTGTTGGTAGTTTGGGATACAAACACCGGCGACCTTTGTCCGCCGTTTTCCACGAAAACCGACGAGTTGGGGCCGACGGTCAAGGGGGCGACAACGGTCGCGGTTTGGCCATCCGGTAAAAAGTCATTGACGATGTTGGCGTAGCTACCGCCGTAAAACCCGCCCAGACTCAGGGAAGGATATAATCCCCCTTTGGCAACCAGCACTCCTCGTCGGCTGCTTTCCACCAGCTTGTCGGCACCCCGGATGTTGGGTTGGGATTCAACGGCCAGGTCGTAGAGCGCCTGGGACGACAGTTCGTATTCCTGCGTGGCGGGATCGTCGACCACGATCTTCTCCACGTCGAAGTTCTGGTTGGCGGGCAGGTTCATGGTCTGCATCAGGGCAAGCCGATAAAGCTGCATGTTGTTTTGCGCCGTCACCAGGGCCACCTGGTCGTTGGCCAGTTGGGCTTTCAGGTCGAAGAGGCTGGTTTGGGGCAGCGCACCGGCGTTCACCAGCTTCTCCGTCCGGTCTACCTGGCCCTGGGTGCTGGCTACCTGAAACCGGGATACCTCCACCAGTTCCTGGCCCTGCAACACCTGAACGTAGTTCAACGCCACGTCGAGAGCGGTCAGGTTTTTTTGCTGCTCCACCGACAACTGGTTCGCCTGACGGGCCAACAGGTTTTGCCGGATCAGGTTGATCTGCTGGAAGCCGCTGAACAGGTTCAGGTTGGCGTTGAGGCTGAGCGGGCTGGATCGAACCGAATTGTCCTGGTAGGTATTGGTGAAGGTGTTTAGCGACCGGCCCGTGCTGATGGAATACGAAGCGGAACCGTTCACGCTGGGCAACAGGCCCGCGTAGGACTGATTGATCGCCGCCTGACTCGACAAGACGGTGAGCTGGGTTTGTTTGATGGCAATGTTGTAGACCAGGGCGTAATCCACGCATTCCTGCAGGGACCACTTCCCGTCGGCC
>JACMKY010000221.1 GCA_014379925.1 Cytophagales bacterium
GAGGATGATCCTGTTGGCGTAGTCAGCCGCTTTAAGCCAGCTATATTTCATTCTCAGCCAAAGGCGCTCGATTCGACGGTTGGCTTTTGGCTTGCCGCCCAGACGCGTTCGCCCTCCCAACTCGCAACCTGCAACCTATTCCAACCTGCAACCTGCAACCTGCAACCCCTTTCCTAGAACTCAGACCAGCGGAATTTCCAGATCGGGAAGGCTTCTCCGGCTTCGAACACTTTCCGTTCGGCGGGCAGCTCCACGAAGGCATCCGCTTCCGTCAGGTTGGCCAGGTCGCCCGAGCCGCCACCCGGCCGGGGACGACCCATCCGGCGGCCGTCGGCACCGGGAAAGGTTTGCACGGGCAGGAAATACGTGAGTGGCGGCGCGAAAGAAATCGTTTCGGTGAGTACCGCCCGCCCCGGGGGTTCGGGGGTTTGCTGGGCGCCCGTCCGCAGCCAGGGCAGCACGTAGCGAATGGCGCACAGCATCGTCGAAACCGGGTTGCCGGGCAGGGCAAACACCGCCTTGCCTTCCGCGGAGGTGCCGAACCAGAGGGGCTTGCCCGGCTTCTGCGCCACCGTGTGAAAGTGCTTCTGCACCCCCAACGCTTCCAGCACCGCCGGGACAAAATCGGCCTTTCCCATCGATACCCCACCGCTGAGCACCAGCCCGTCCGCGCCGGCCAGGATCATCCGCAGTTCGGTTTCCAGTTGTTGCGGGTCGTCGCGGAGGTGGTACAGCTGGCTCCGGGCGCCGGCCTGCCCCAGCGCCGCGGCCAGCGCGTAGGCGTTGGAACGGCGGATCTGGTGGGGGAGGGGTAGCTGGTCCACGTCCACCAGTTCGTCGCCCGTGGAGACCACCGCCAGGGTGAGTGCCCGGCTCACGTTCAGCGAACTCCGTCCCACGGAAGCGGCCACACCCACGTCGGGTGGGGACAGCAGCCGGCCGGGAGCCAGTAGCTGGTCGCCCGCCCGTCGGTCGGAGCCTTGCCGGTGAACGTTTTGCCCGGCCGCTTCGGGCGCGGCGGTTACTTCGGCGTAGCGCCCGCCGTTGCGGTCCGTAAACGACAGGTCTTCGTAGCGGATCACCGTGTCGGTGCCGGGGGGAAGCACGGTGCCGGTCATCACTTCCAGGCAGCCGTCGCCCTCGCCGAGGGGAATGGGCACGGCCCCGGCGTGTTGCACGCCCGCCACGGCGAACGTTCGTCGGCCCCCCCGCAGGGCTTCAAACCGGAGGGCGATGCCGTCCATCGTCACGCGGTCGAAGGGGGGGAAGTCGCGGTCGGCACGGAGGGGTTCGCGCAGCACCCGTCCCGCCGCTTCGGTGAGCGGCACGGCAACCACGGGGACGGGCGTGGCCGTGGCCTGCATGAGGCGGGTGGCTTCTTCGACGGTGATCATGGGGTAGGGGAGAATGGGTGTTCAAGGGTTAGGCGTCAAACCGATCGTTTAAGTGCCCGGCCAGCCAGCGGTTTTTTGATCGACAAGTTAACCTTTTTGCGGTAGCCCGATCAACACCAAACGCATCCGAACGGAACCGCGGCCAGCCCCTTCCTGGCTTCCGCCATCCGTTCGCCCCGCTTATTTTCCCGGTTCAACCGATTCATCGCCCGGTTGGGCGGGTTTGGGGAGGCGCCCAAAGGGGTTACTCCGCTACTTTTGACGCAATCAAACCCCAAAGCACCATGAAAAAGACCCTCCTACTCTTGCTGTTGCTCGCCGTCGGTCCGTTTGCCGGGGCGCAATCCGTCACCCAAATCGTCAAGGGACGCATTCTCGACAGCCAGTCGGGTTCCCCGCTGGTGGGGGCCAACGTGGTCATTCCGGGTTCCACGCCCCTGATCGGCTCCGCCACCAACGCGGACGGGGAATTCCGGCTGGCCGGGGTACCGCTCGGCCGCCAGATGATCAGGATCAGCTACCTGGGTTACCAGGAGCAAAGCGTTTCGAACGTGTTGGTGACCTCCGGCAAGGAGGTGGTGTTGCAAATCCGACTGGTTGAGCAGGTGGTGACGGGGGCCGAGGTCGTGATCAGCGGCCGGAAGGACAAGGTAGCCACCAACAACGAACTGGCCACGGTGAGCGCCCGCTCGTTTAACCCGGAGGAAACGGGCCGCTACGCCGGCAGCCGCAACGACCCGGCGCGGATGGCGGCCAACTTCGCGGGGGTGAGCGCCACCAACGACTCGCGCAACGACATTGTGATCCGGGGCAACTCCCCGGCGGGGCTGCTCTGGCGCCTGGACGGCCTCAACATTCCCAACCCCAGCCACTACGGCGCGCTGGGGGCCACGGGCGGGCCGGTGAGCATGCTCAACTACAACGTGCTGGATAAGTCGGATTTTTTCACTGCCGCCTTTCCCGCCGAATACGGCAACGCGCTGGCCGGGGTGTTTGACCTGCAACTTCGCAACGGCAACCGCGAGAAACGCGAATACCTGGGACAGATTGGGTTCAACGGCTTCGAGTTGGGCGTGGAGGGACCCTTTGCCAAGGGCAAGAAAGCCTCGTACCTGGTCAATTACCGCTATTCTACGCTGGGCGCCTTCCAGGCCATCGGCCTGGATTTCGGAACCGGCTCGGCCACCCCGCAGTACCAGGACCTGAGCTTCAAGATCGACGTTCCCACGGCCAAGGCGGGCCGGTTCTCCCTTTTCGGCATGGGCGGCACCAGCCGGATCGACTTCCTGGGCAACGACGTGGACACCACCTCCGACACCAACCTGTTCGGGGAAGAAAACGAAAACGGGTTCTCGCGCAACCAAACCGGCGTGATTGGCCTCTCGCACCTGTAC
>JACMKY010000222.1 GCA_014379925.1 Cytophagales bacterium
CGCGCCCCCTTCACCTCGATGAAGTGGGTCCAGCGACGCCTCACCGCCGGAATCTCGATTCGATCCGTCCCGTCGAGGAAGTTGAGGGTGTGGGAAATGAAAGGCCGACCGCCGCCGGGACCGGAGACCGGAGCAAGGGCATCCGGTGCCGTGCCCGTTTGGTTTTCTCCCTCCCGGCTGTTTTGCTCCGCCAAACCAACGCCTGCGCTTGCTTTTCCATTTTCCGTTCCCCGGTCTCCGTGGCGTTCTTCCCCTTTCAGGCGGCCCTGGAAAACCAACTGTCCTCCTTGCGAGCCGGCTTCCGGTCCGATGTCGATGAGCTGGTCGGCGGCGCGCATGACTTCTTCCTCGTGTTCCACCACAATCACCGTATTGCCCAGGTCGCGGAGCATTTCGAGCACACTGATCAGCTTCTGCGTATCGCGCGGGTGGAGGCCGATGCTGGGTTCGTCGAGGATGTACATCGAACCGACCAGGGCACTACCCAGCGAAGTAGCCAGTTTGATGCGCTGGTACTCGCCGCCGGAAAGCGAGTTGGCCAGCCGATTGAGCGTCAGGTAACCCAAGCCTACGCGGTCGAGGTAGTTGAGCCGGTTGGCGATTTCCAGCAGAATCCGGCGGGCGATTTTCGCCTGGTGATCGGGCAAACGCAAGTCGTGAAAGAAGGCTTTCAGTTCGTCGATGGGCATCAGCACCAGGTCGGAGATCGACTGGCCGACGATCTTGACGTAGGCGGCATCCTTGCGCAAGCGCGTTCCCCGGCATTCGGGACAAACCGTGCGCCCCCGGTAGCGCGACAACATCACGCGGTACTGAACCTTGTGCAGTTGTGCCTCCACGTGCCGGAAGAATTCATCCAGGCCACCGAAAAACTCGTTGCCCGTCCAGAGCAGCCGCTTCTGCGCTTCCGTCAGATCCTTGTAAGGACGGTGGATGGGGAAATCGAACCGGGTCGCGTGCTTGACGAGGGGCTTCTGCCATTCGCTCATTTTTTCGGTACCCCAGGGCGCAATGGCTCCCTGGTAAACCGAGCGTTGCTTGTCGGGAAAAACCAGCTCCTCGTCAATGCCCAGCACCTTGCCGAAACCTTCGCACCGCTTGCAGGCTCCGTACGGGTTGTTGAAGGTGAACAGGTTCGCGCTCGGCTCCTCGAAGGTGATGCCGTCCAACTCGAACTTGTCGGAAAAGCGACGCTTCTCCACGCCCGGCGTCTCCACCACGCAAACGCCCGCGCCCTCGAAGAAAGCCGTCTGCACCGAATCGGACAGGCGAAACTGCGTGTCCTCGTCCGGATTGCCTTCCGCGTCTTTTTTCACCACCTCCCGGTCAATGAGGATGAAGTAGGCGGCGGGGTTTTCGGATGACGGATTGGGGGAGGAGTCCGCGTTCGGCTCCAGGATGCTCTCGATGTAGTGCAATTCCCCGTCTACCACGACGCGGGTGAAGCCCTTCTGAAGCAGCACCTTCAGTTCTTCCGGCAGGGTTCGGCCGGCAGTGGCTTGGTACTGCCCCGCGGTCAGCGGAGCCAGGACCATCACCCGTTGCCCGTCGGCAAACGACTGGACGTAGTTTACCACGTCGGTCACGGTATCCTTCTTCACTTCTCCACCCGAAACCGGCGAATAGGTAGTACCGATGCGGGCAAAGAGCAGTTTAAGGTAGTCGTAGATTTCCGTGCTGGTGCCGACGGTGGAGCGGGGGTTGCGCGTGCTTACCTTCTGCTCGATGGCGATGGCTGGCGACACGCCCCGGATGTAGTCCACCTCCGGTTTTTCCATCCGGCCCAGGAACTGGCGGGCGTACGAACTCAGGCTTTCCACGTACATGCGTTGTCCTTCGGCAAACAACGTATCGAAGGCCAGCGACGATTTTCCCGACCCCGACAACCCCGTGATGACTACCAGTTGGTTGCGCGGAATGGCCACGTCCAGGTTTTTCAGGTTGTGAACCCGGGCTCCTTTGATGAGGATGTACTGCTTGGGGTCCAGTTGTTCGACGGGTACGGGTACGAACATCCGCTCCGGCGGAGCGACCAGCGGGGTAGCTGCATTCATCCCGCAAAATTAACGAATTCCGGGGGCAAAAACCCGGACCAAAGAAAGTATTCGGACCGGACCGGAGTACGCGTTCAGCGCGCTTTCAGCCATTCGAGGCCCTTTTCCTCGCTGTCGAAATGCTCGAAAACGGCGCCCTGTTCCTGTTCCACGGCGTGGATGATGTTCGTCATCGACAACTGGGAAAATGCATTTTCGGACACCACAACGGCTACGTGAACGGTTTTGGAGCTGCTGGCCCGCAACTGGGGAGCAATAACGCCAACGAACCAGTCTTGGTCCTCGGGCCGCAGCACTTCCATCCGGATGGAGTTGAACAACCATTTGTGGATTCGGCGGTGGGCAGCCAGTTCCGTAGCGATCGCCCACGAATTCCGGAATTCCTCCGAGGTACCAAAGCGTTTGTAGGTAAAGACGCCGCAATCGGCGGCCGGTTCGTAGGTGATGGAGGCAAACGAATTCTCGAGCGTATAGCGTATTTCCACGGATCGGGATCGGGGGTTGAAGGATTGGTTTTGGCTACTGCACAAAATTTACGCCGCGTCGGACCGGAAAGATTTCTGAAATCGTTCTTTTTCTTTGCACGATCTTCGCTTAAAACCAGATGCCCAAAGTTGCTCCCTAATCAGACAAGTTAATTCGCAAAGATCGAGTTTAGACGATGCAGGAAAGAATAACCGATTAGGTACGTGTAAAAAATGAATAAAAGTAAAAATCAAATTCTCCCCGCTTGGCGACAAAGGCGATCCGCCAAACGGAATCGAACGGTTTTAAAGATGCGAGAGGGCGGTTAAAAATGCGATTAGAAAAAGTAGGTGGAAACGTGGTAAACGTTGGTTTTTATCAAATCTGTTTTTACAGTTCCGTACCAATTTTTATTCATACGGAACCAGGACGCACCAGTGAAGCACACCCGGGTTGTCATGGAAAGTTGTCCCGACCCCGTCGTTCTACCGCACCAACCGGGCGCCCCCGGCTGGGCGCCCCCGGCTTTTCTCCTCGGAGAGAAGGGTGACGCGGCGAAGTTGTTTGGGTGCCCGGCGAAACGGCGGGCTTGGCGTGCGCACCGAACCGATCACATTCCGGTGGGTTTTCCATCCAGGCTGAGTTTGTTTTTCCGTTCCTGGTATTCCCTCACCTTTTCTTCGCCTTGTTTCTCGGCCCACTCTTTCAGTTCGTGCCGCTCCCCCTGGAAGTCCATGAACGGTACCGCCATCCCGCAGGAAGTCTGTACCAGGTCCACCGTCACGTCAATCACTTGCCGGGAGCCCGGCAAAGGGGGAAACCAACGAATCAGTTCGGTCCAGGATTCGTCTTTGGGGTGAATAACCCTGGCGGTGCCGTATAACCGGGTAATGTTGGGTTTGCCTTCAAAGGCACAGAACACGAGGGTGATCCGGTTGTGCTCCCGCAGGTGAGCCGCCGTTTCGTTGCCGCTTCCAGTTAAGTTCAGCCACAGGACCCGGTTGCTGCCCAACACCCGAAGCGTGTCCATTCCCTTGGGAGACACGTTGACCCTTCCTTCCGCCGTGGCGGTCCCAACGAAGAATATCCGCTGCGCTTCAATGAATTCCTTGACCGGGGGTTCGATCGAGGTGAATTGTTTTGCCATTAGATGGGTGGTTTCTTTGCGCTTTCCCGTTTTTCGTGCTTTGTTGCTGACAACCTATATTACAAAAATTACTTCGCTTCACGCAAGGGTATGGGCAATATGGATAAACTGGCTTTCAAAAACTACATTACCCAGAAGGTACCGCTCACCGACAGTGAGTGGCAATTGATTGACGGCCTGTTCAAGCCTAAACAATTGAAAGGTAGCGAATTGCTGCTGAAGGAAGGTGCCGTTTGCAATCATCTCTACTACGTTGGTACGGGACTGCTGCGCTTTTTTGTCTGGAAAGATGGCACCGATAGAACTAAATTTTTCACCTTCGACAATTACTTGTTTACGTCGCAACGCAGTTTCTCAACCCGCGAGCCGGCTACGGAAAATATCCAGGCCGTCGCTGATTGCAGCCTGCTGCAGATTACGCACGCCGATCTGCAAACGCTGTACGAGAAGGTACCCAATTGGCGGAAGTTCATTCAGGCGGTAATTCAGGAAGTCAGTCATTTCACGGAAGAAATACTCACCGAATTACAAACCGAAACGGCCGAGAGCCGGTACCGGAAAATGCTCACGGCGGAGCCGGAAATGATTCAACGAATCCCGCTTAAATATTTGGCCTCCTACCTGGGCATTGCCCCGCAGTCGCTGAGCCGCATCCGGAAAAATGTGCGGAAAGGCTCACGAAATGAACATACGTGAAGTGACAATCATTTCGGGAACCTGACCTTTGCATCGAACAAAATCGGGTAGCCCCATGAAACTCATTTTAAGCATCTCTCTACTGGCCGCGGCCATGAATGCGCAGGCCCAGCGAAGCAATACGCATTTTAGCCACACGCTCGAAACAACCGCGCCGCCCGAAAAAGTATGGCGTATCTGGACGGACGTGCCCAACTGGAAGGAATGGGACGGCGGCTTGCAATCAGCGGAGTTGCTCGGCCCGTTTCAGCAAGGGGCGAAAGGAATTCTGGTTCCCGACAAAGGCCCCAAATCGAAATTCGTCATCGATGTCGTCGTTCC
Organism: Cytophagales bacterium; assembly: GCA_014379925.1. Lineage (GTDB taxonomy): Bacteria > Bacteroidota > Bacteroidia > Cytophagales > ES-bin-26 > ES-bin-26. Next base: position 4,684 of record JACMKY010000222.1, read on the forward strand.
GAACGAGTCGTACACGTTCAAAACCAAACTACCACTCGGGACTTTGTACGTGAAGCGTTACCTAACCGTCAGCGAAGGAAAAACGCGGTTTACGCACGAGGTTTGGTTTACGGGTTTAACCAAAGGATTGTTTGGCAAGACATTGGGGAAAAACTACCGAATGATGCTGCCCGAAGTCATGAAAAAAATCAGTGTACTGGCCGAAGGCCGGTGAGTGAAACCGTTGCGTTCCCCATGGTTCGACGAACGTTTATTCACCACGCAAGCCTCGGTTCGGTCGGTTGGCTTGCCGCGAAAGAATTGAGGGCTTGTCGTCAAAAAACCTTCCCCGTGAATCCGAGTCCCATCGTTACAACCGTCGTCGACGGAGTCAGCATTCACGCCATTCACTGTGGCTGGGTGAAGGTCAAGAAGTCCCACCGGAACCCGAGCGCCGGCGCGCCCGTTATTCTGCTGGACCCCCGCTGGACCGAGTGGCTTCCCATCTGGGTCTGGGTGATCGAACATCCGGAAGGCATCACCGTGGTGGATACCGGCGAAAACCAGCGCGTGACGGACGACGATTACTTTGACTGCGGTGGAGCAAACGGGTGGGTGAGCAAGCAGATTCTTCAGTTCAATATTCAGGAACCGTTCGAGATCAAAAATCGGCTAAGGACGATCAACATCAACCCCGACGACGTGCGTTGGGTCGTCCTGACGCACCTGCACATTGACCATACCGACGGGCTGAAGCATTTCCCCAAAGCCGAGATTCTGGTGTCAAAGACGGAGTTCAATCAGCCGTACGGTTCGGTTCCCTGTACGTTCCCGTCCTGGTTTAATCCCAGGAAGATTGAACCCACCCACCCCAATGAATACTTTGGCAAAGCCTATCCATTGACGACCGACGGCCGGGTAATCATCGTGCCGACCCACGGGCATTCGTACGGCCACCAGTCCGTTATTTTCCGCGGTGCTGCGGTCGATCTTTTCTTGGCCGGCGACACGACGTTCAATGAGCACCAACTGCAACAACGCCAGGTGGCAGGGATATGCATCGACAAGTCATCGGCCAGAAAAACGATCGATGCCATTCGCGCTTACTGCGGGAAAAGACCAACCGTTTATCTGCCAACGCACGACAGTCAGTCGGCCGATCGGCTCAAGCGTCAACGGCCAACTCAGCC
>JACMKY010000223.1 GCA_014379925.1 Cytophagales bacterium
AACTTCCCGCCGAGGAAATCAAGAAACGGATCCGTAAATGGAAGGGCGATTACCACCGGCTATGACGTCAGTAGGCAGTTGGCAGTGGGCAGTTGGCAATGAGTAGTAGGCAGTAGGCAGTGAAGGAAAAAGCAGAAGGGAAGCTGTGTTCGTAATGCCGTAATTATTTCTTTTTTACCTTGCCATTTCCCTCTTTGCCAACTGCCAACTGCCCATTGCCAACTGCCCACTGACGTCATAGCCGGTGGTAATCGCCCTTCCATTTACGGATCCGTTTCTTGATTTCCCCGGCGGGAAGTTCTTCCCGTACCGTTTGTTCCACCAGCCGGGGTAGTTCTTCGTCGCTGGCAAACCGCAACGCCGTCATCTGGCTGGTCCGCAAGTTCTTCTCGGTTCCGTTCAGGTGCTGGCCCGTGGCCGCCAGGTAGCGGAGTTTGATTTCCGACCGGATGACCCGTTCCTGCACCCTCAACGGATTCGACCTTACCAGGACGACTACCACGGCAGCGATCAAGCCCGCCAACAGAAAATAAATTCCTTCGGCCCACTGCCCGGACAAAATAGATTTTTGCACGAAGAAGTAGACCGACAGGCCGACGAACAAGGCCGTGGCGGGAAGGAGAAAAAAGTGGTAGATCGGGTGATAACGGGAGTGGTTGCTGTAACTTTGTCGGTTCATTGAATGAAGTATTGGACGAAGGTGAAGGATGGTGAAATGATTCACTTTGGTACGGTTACAAAATTCACTTACGTACGCTGGGTCTTAAACGGATTTTTAGTATAAATCTTACGTTGTCGGGTTATGGCTTCTTTCGATATTGTGAGCAAGGTTGATGCTCAATTGCTTGACAACGCGGTAAACGTCACCCGAAAGGAAATCCTGAACCGCTACGATTTCCGGGATTCCAAGACGGTCCTCGAGTTGGACAAAAAAAATTCGGTCATCCAACTGACTACCGAGAACGACATGCGCCTCAGGGCGGTGGAAGACGTGCTGCTCACCCGCGTGGTGAAGCAGGGGCTGGACGGCCGATCCCTCGATTTCAGTCAGGAGGCGGCCCCGTCGGGAAATATGATCAAGAAAGAGCTGAAGGTGCGGGAGGGGCTGGAAAAAGAGGTGATCCGGAAAATTGTCCAACTCGTCAAGGATGGCAAATTCAAGGTGGAAGCCACCCAGATGGGCGACCAGGTGCGGGTGCAAGCCAAGAAGATCGACGATCTGCAAGCCGTGATCGCGGCCGTTCGACGGGCTGACCTGGGCGTTCCCTTGCAATTCGTGAACATGAAAAGCTGAGCGCCGGGCGCCCGCTGGAAAAGAGCCGTCGAACGGACTGGCCCGGTCGGCAAACCATTTCTGTTCTTTGGCAGTTACTACCACTATGGAACAAGAGGAACAAATCAGGAAAGCGTACGTGGAGCACGTGCTGGAGAACGGCACCCGGCCCCCTTCCGTTTACGCGTTCGCCAAAAAGCTGGCCCTGACGGAAGAGGCGTTTTACGGATCGTACAACTCCTTCGATGCCATTGAGAAAGACGTTTGGAAAGGCTTTTTCGACACTACCCTGGCCAAAGCCGAAGGGGAGGAAGTGTACGCCCGGTACTCGGTGCGGGAGAAACTCCTTTCGTTTTATTATACCCTGGTGGAGGTGCTGAAAGCCAACCGCAGTTTTGTGATCTTCACCCGGGTCGGGTCTGACCCCCGCGCGGTGGCTACTTCCCGGCCCTTGGCTGCTTTCAAGGGTGCTTTCCTGACCTACGCGCGCGAACTGCTGGCCGAAGGCACGGAAAGCCGGGAAGTGGTGCCGCGTCTCTTTCTCTCGGACCGCTATCCCGACGGGTTGTGGATGCAGTTGATGTTTGTGCTCAATTTCTGGATCCGCGACGACAGCAAAGGTTTTGAAAAGACCGACGCCGCCATTGAAAAAGCGGTCAATACTTCCTTCGAACTCATCGGACGGCTGCCCGTGGATGCCGTCGTCGACTTCGCCAAATTCATTTACCAGAACCGGCCGAACTGAGTTGCAGGTTACCAGTTAAGAACCTACAACCTGCAACCTGCAACCTGCAACCTTCTTATGAAAAGCCAAACCAGCATTCCTACCACCAAGGTGGAGCGGGCCAGCCAGTTCGTGAAGACCGGCATCAAGATTGGGGGAAACTACCTCAAACACTATTCCCGGAAATTGGTCAACCCGGACCTGAGCCGCGACGAACTGCACGAAGACAACGCCGGGGACATCTACGAATCGCTCAGCCAACTGAAAGGCAGTGCGCTGAAAGTGGCGCAGATGATGAGCATGGACAAGAACCTGCTGCCCAAGGCCTACTCCGAACGGTTCACAATGGCGCAGTACAGCGCGCCGCCCTTGTCGGGACCGCTGGTCGTGAAAACGTTCGTGAAGTACTTCGGCAAATCGCCCGGGCAACTTTTCGACCGGTTTGGCTTGGAGGCGGTCAACGCGGCTTCCATCGGGCAGGTGCACGAAGCCTGGCTGGACGGCAAGAAACTGGCCGTGAAAGTCCAGTACCCCGGCGTGGCCGACAGCGTGACCTCCGACCTGCGGATGGTCCGTCCCTTCGCCATCCAATTGCTTAACCTCAACGAGCGGGACATTGACCGGTACATGGCCGAGGTGGGTACCAAACTCCTGGAGGAAACCGACTACAAACTGGAACTGGAACGGTCGGTGGCGATCAGCGAAGCCTGCGCGGGCATCGATAACCTGGTCTTTACCCGGTATTACCCCGAACTCTCCGGTCCGCGCATCCTCACGATGGATTGGATGGAAGGCAAGCACCTCAAGGAGTTCCTCAAAACCAACCCGTCGCAGGCCATTCGCAACCGGATCGGGCAGGCGATGTGGGATTTCTACGATTTCCAGATTCACACCCTCAAAACGGTCCACGCCGATCCGCACCCGGGCAACTTCCTCATGCAGGACGATGGTCGGCTCGGCGTTATCGACTTCGGTTGCGTGAAAGTGATTCCGGAAGCGTACTACGAAAAGTACTTCTCGCTGATCAATCCCGACTTGATGGCCGACGAAGTCCGGAGCACGCGCATTTTCTACGAGCTGGAGTTTATCGTAGCCGAGGATTCGCCGGAGGAGATCCGGTTTTTCAGCGAGCTCTTCAAGACAATGATCAATCTGCTGGGCAAACCCTTCCACCACCGCCGCTTCGACTTTGCCGACGATGCGTACTTTCAAAGTATTTATGAATTCAGCGACAAACTGTCCAAGGTCAAGGAGTTGCGTGAATCAAAGTCGGCGCGGGGTTCCCAGCACTCGCTCTACATCAACCGCACCTACTTCGGGCTGTACTCCATTCTCAACGAACTCCGCGCCGAGGTCACCACCCACAAACCCGCTTGGCTAACGGCGCAAGCGATCAGCGAGTCCCTTTAAGTAGCCAGCCGTCCGTTCCCCGCGCCGGTGGGATCGGGTATTCCATCCCAATGGTGCACCACCGGCGCGGGGATTACCGGGTAAACGCGAAGGGAACGACGGCTTTGGTGCTTGCCCACATGAGCGACATGTCGGCACCCGTGGCCGTTTCGTTGAACCGGATGGTGAAGGCCTCGTATACTTCGTCGTTTTTTTGCGCGGGCACCTCGAATGTGAGCACATCCTTGGCGGGGTCGTATTTGTATTCTCCCCACTGTCCGAGTTCGGCGTTGAAGATGATTCGCCACTTGTCGGCATTGGGCACGGTAAAGAGCGCGTACGTACCCGCCTTCAGGATTTTTCCGGCCAGCCTCACGTCCTTGGTCAGGGTAACCTCAGTGGCCTCGTTGGCCCCCGTGCGCCACAGTTTGCCGTGGGGAGCCAACTCCGTGAACACGCCCCGTCCTTTGCGGATGGGCTGGCAGTAGGTTACTTTCAGGTAGATGCCCTCCTCCTTGTGCAGGGCCACGGCCATGGGGCTGGGGCGGGGCTTGGGCGGCGGGATCAGGGTGGCCGTCAGCGTATCGGCCAACGCCCGGGTCGGTGCCGAATCGACGGGCGAGGCGCTCTGGGCGAAGG
>JACMKY010000224.1 GCA_014379925.1 Cytophagales bacterium
CCCACGCGGGGCGCCTTCGGCTTGATCAACCGCAAGCCCGACGTGGCCTGGGTGTACGGCCTGGGCGGCAGTGTCGAAGGCGGTGACAACACGACCTATCAGTACCCGGTTCCCAGTCCAGTCAACGCCGCCAACCCGCCCCCGCCCCCACCCACGCCCGATTTTCCGGCGGGCGGCGGGGTGTGGCCCGCCAGTCAGGCCCTGGGCGGCGGTCCGGTACTGGTCGAAAACGGGGCCGTCCGCGTGACGACCACCGAAGAATTATTCGAAGGCATTGCCGGCCCCAACCCCCGTACGGCAGTGGGCTACGTGGACGATCAGACGGTCATCCTGCTGGTGGTGGATGGCCGGCAGGAAAGCAGCGTGGGCACCACGCTGGAGGAACTGGCCAGCATTATGGTGGAGTTGGGCGCCAAGGAGGCCCTCAATCTCGACGGGGGCGGCTCGTCGACGATGGTTGCCGCCAACGAAGTGGTCAACCTTCCCTCCGATGACGGCCGCAACGCCCTCCGCCGCGTGGCTTCGGCCCTGGTGCTTTCCGAGGCGGTCGAAACGCCCCGGCGCGAGGTAGTCATCCTGGACACCGACGGCGAACAATACACCGAAATCGGGCTGTGGAGCAACAGCAGCGACAAAAACTACTACGGCCGGACGGCGGCCCGGCTGGCGTCGGCCAATGCGGGTTCCCGGGCCCGCTACCGTTTTTTAAAAACCGCGCCCGGCCGCTATCAACTGGCCGCCTGGTGGACGGTCAGCCCGACAGCCCACGCCACGAATACGCCGTACGTGCTTCACCGGGGCAATCAAATTGATACCATCCGTGCCAACCAGGCTTCGCTCGAAACGGCTGGCAAGTGGAACGTGCTGGGAGATTTTGAATTGGGCGCGAACGATTACCTGGAAATCCTGAGCCAGGCGAGCGGCGGCAAGGTGGTAGCCGATGCCATCCGCCTGGTGGCACTGGAAAAATTTCCGCCCCAACCCGCTGCCCGGGGTGACCTGCGCATTGCCGTCATCAGTGACCTGAACGCCAGCCTGGGGGCCAACACCTACGAGTGGCAGGTGGACAGCATTGTGCAGCGCATCCCGCGCCTGTGGAAGCCCGACCTGGTGGTCTGCGGCGGCGACCTGGTAGCGGGACAGGGCGTATCCAACGTCGAAATCATCCGCAATATGTGGAAGGGCTTTGACGACCACATCGCCAAGCCTTTCCGGGACCGGAAGGTGGGCGGCGATACGGTGTCCATTCCCTTCGCCTTCACCATCGGCAACCACGACGGCTCCCGCGCGTACCCCGTCGAACGCGCCCTTACCAAGGAATACTGGGACACCGCCCGCACGCACCTGCAGTTCGTGGACCAGACCCATTTTCCCTATTACTACTCCTTCCGGCTGGGTGATGCCTTCTTCGTCTCCTGGGACGCCAGCGCGGCGGTGATTACCGAGGAAAACCTGGCCTGGGTGCGCGAACAGTTTTCGCGGTCCGAAGCCCGGAACGCCCGGATGCGCTTCGTGGTCGGGCACCTTCCCCTCTACAGCGTGGCCCAGGAGCGCGACAATCCCGGCGACGTGCTGGCCAAGCCGGAAGAACTCCGCCGCCTGCTCCAGGAACTGGACGTCCGCACCTACATCAGCGGACACCACCACGCCTACTTTCCGGGAAAACGCGGCGGGTTGCAACTGCTCAACGCCGGTGCCGCGGGATCCGGACCGCGCCAGTGGCTCACCCTGACCCGTCCGCCGGAAAACACGGTAACGCTGATGGACGTTTTCTTCGAACGGGATTCCATTGCCTACACCACCTACGAAATCGGGCACCGCAACCCGGCGGACATGCCCGTCTTCAACGAAAGGGAGCTTCCCCGCATCATCTACGGGGTCAACGGGTTTATCATCCGCCACGACGTGCGGACGAACGTGCCCCAAACGGGCGAATTGTCCTCCTTGAACTTGAGGGAAGCCCGGCCCCCGGCCAACCCTGCCCCGGCTGCGGGCGACGTGCGGGTGGAATCGTCGGAGACGGCCATTACGGTAAGTGGTGCGTTCCGCGGGCTACGCGGCAAGGTACGGGGCGAGCGCACGTCGGTGGCCCTCTACGAAGGAAGACACGGGGAAAACGGCCGGTTCGTTGCCGCGCTGGAGGTGGCTTCGACCGACGGCCGGAATGGCGCGTTCAGCGGCCAGATTCCCCTTACCTCCGACCGGTGGACCGACGGGTTGGCCGGGGGTGGCGTGTACGTGCAGATCCAGACCGATAGCGTGCCGGGTGGGGAAGTGCGCACCCAACTCTACCCGGCCGATAACCAAGCGCCCAACCGAATCGACAGTTTGTCGGCCAATGCGCGCAACGTGTACGCGGTCCGCGACATCGAAGCCCTGTTTCGGATCTCCTGGAAGGCTGCCGCGGACCCCGACGGCGATCCGGTGACGTACCTCTACCAGTTGGCGGCCGACGCCACTTTTCAACGGCCGCTCCTGCAGGTGGGAACGGGCCGGTTGACCGAAGTGAAACCCCGCGAACAGGACCTGTACGCGCTGCTGGAAGCGGAAACCGGCCAGCCGACCACGCTCTACCACCGGGTAGTAGCCACGGACGGCAGGAACGTAGCCACCGGCCCAACCTTGTCTATTCAACTGACCCGGAGCGACGAACCCCTGGATGACCTGGTGGAAGTGCCCGCTCCCAACTACGTCTACGACGGACGGTTGGCACCCGGCACGGCGGTCAACGGCTACGGGGCGGTGTACGACCGGAGCGGCAAGCTCTGGCTAAGCACCTTTTCGAACCTCATCTACGTGTTGAATCCCGACGGCACGGAAGTATCCTTCTCCCCGCTGGGCACGGCCACCTTCGGCGCGAGCAGCAACAATACTGGCGTGTCCATCGACCGCGACGGAAACATCCTGGTGTCCCGCAACAGCCGCCTGTTCAAGGTCGACGCCGGGACGGGAACGGTGATGGCCACCTGGCAAAGCCCGAACCGCACCGGCGGCGCGGTCAATACGCTCACCACGCCCCGCGCGGGCACCGACGGACGGGTGTACGTGGCCAGCCTCTGGGGCGATGACTACGTGTACGCGCTCGAACCAAGTCCCACAAACCCGAGCGCCTTCGTCCAGGTTCAACGCATCACCCTGCCCGACCGGATCTTGTCGCGGACGTTCGCCATGAGCCCCGACGCGCGGACGATGTACCTGCCCGATCCCACCCGACCGCTCATTCAGGTCTTTACCAGCGTCAACGGACAAACTTACCGGCTATCGGGTACCCTCACCAGCGTGGCGGCGGGCAGCAGCTCGCTGGAAGTGGGGGCCGACAGTACCCTGCTGGCCGCGGTACGGCCGAGTGGCGTGTTGCCCACTACCCTGCATTTCCGGGACGAAAGGAACAAACGTCTCTGGACGTTGCCGCTGTTGGACGGCAACACGGAGCCGAGGGGTAGTATCGCCTTCTCGCCCAACCGGGATACGCTGGTCATCCCGAGTTGGACGGGCACGCAGGGGTTCCACCGGTACGTGCTCCGCCGGGCGGGTGAAGAACCAACGGCCGTGATCAGAAACATTCCGACTTACCGCATCGGTCAGGTGCGCGGGATAGATACCGCGGGCGTGGCCGATTCACTGGGCGTGTACTGCGCGCTGGAAGGGATAGTCAACAGTCCCAACTTCACCGAAACCGGGCTGGACTTCGCCCTGGTCGATGGACCGGCGGGCATCAACGGCTACCGGAGTTCCGACGACGGGGGCTACTCACCCAAAACCGGGGACCGGCTCCGCGTGGTGGGCCGGATCGTTCAGACGGCGGGACTGACCCGCCTCCGGATTGATTCGCTGAAAGTGCTGTCGTCGGATAACGACTTGGCACTTCCCCGCTACCTGGGCGAGGTGACCGACAGCCTGGAATCGCTGCCGGTCCGGCTGACGCGGGTGCGGCTGGTGGACACCGGCCAGTGGACCAGGGGGGAGGGTTATTACGGATTTGCCGTGGACGTGAGCGGGGGGGACGATCGCTACCGCTTGTTTATTCACCGAAATACCCCTCTGTATTACGCGGAGCCACCCCAGGGAGAATTTGACGTAACCGGCATCCTGAGCCAATTCAAGTCGGAAGCACCTTACTGGTCGGGCTACGAAATTCTTCCCCGTACGGAAGGCGACCTGGTGGCTACGAAACCGGGCTACTCCGAAGTGGTGGGTGCGGAACCGGCCCTTTCCGAGGGGCTGCACGCGTACCCCAGCCCCACGGAGCAGTTCTTGCGCATTCGCTCCGAACAACGCGCCATCGAGGGGGCAAAGATCAGCACGGTAGACGGGAAGCTAATGCGGGAATTTTCCTGGAAGAGCCATCCGAAGAATGTCCGCCTGGATTTGGGTTCGTTGCGGGCGGGCGTCTACGTACTGCGGGTGCGAACCGGCAGCGGTTGGGTATCCCGGCGGATCGTGAAGCGGTGAGCGAGGGTATGGGAATTGATTGGCGGTGATGCGTCGAATGCCATTCCGGACGGAGCGGTCGAAGCCGGAGTGGTCGGCCAAACTGAAACGCCGCCACGAACTTGTCGGGTACTGCTTCGTTGAACGCCGCTGGCCGTCTTGTCTAGATCGTACGCAGCCATTTTCGGGCTTCTTCGATATTTTTGAAGGTGTTGGAAGTGTAATCGTTGACTTTGGTAATGAATACGCCGTAACCAAAAACCGACTGGTCTGGCAGCCAGTCGGTTTGAACGAAAGGAGGGAACTTCTACCCGAGCGTGGCCGAATAACTTTTCCCCCAGCGGTCCGTGGCCTCCACGCGCACCCCTTTGGCGGCCGCGGAAACAGGGGCGTAGAACAAGTGATCGGTCGGCACGGGGTCGACCCATGGGCGGCGTTCGGGTAGTTTATCGCCCGTGTGCAGTTTCACCGAAAGTGGGTCCAGGCCTTTCCGCGGCGTCATTGCGCCCTTCCGGTCCGCGCCTTCGTACCAAAACACCTTCCAGGCCGGGTCCCACCCCCACACATTGGCTACCAGTTCGTTCGGGTTAGACCCTTCGCTACCGGGGGCGTACAGGCGCATTTGGTGGTTTGCCTCGAAGCCCACCGATTTGTACCGCCACTGCAGGCTTTCCCCCTTCACTTCGTAGATCGAATAGCCGTTGGGCGTGCCATCCCAGCAGATCGGGCCGCTCCACCACGCCCCGCACACTGCCCCGTTGACGTGCTCGTGGCGATTGCCCTCAAAGGTGTGTTCGCTCTCGTGGGTGTGTCCGGACATCAGGTGTGCCCGGTAGGGTTCCAGCAACCGGTAGAGTTCTTGCCGGTTGGCGAGCGTGTTGCCCAGCGGGGCTTCGGCCTTGCCCTCTCGCTTCTCGCGCGTGCCGGAGCTGGGGATGTGGAGCGCCACCACCACGGTCTTGCCTTTCTCGACCAGGGCCAGGTCCCCTTCCAACCACTGCAGTTGCGTTTCGTGCAGGTAGCCGATGTAGCCCGCCCCGAGAAAAAACACGTCGTCGAGCACCACGTAGTGCACGTCGCCCTTGTTGAACGAATAGTAGGTAGGACCGAAGTACCGCCCGAACGTGCGGTCGGAAGCCTCGTCGGAGCGCACTTTCAGGTCCAGGTCGTGGTTGCCGATGACCTGGAAGAAAGGGATGCCCAGTTTCTGGATGCCTTTCTCATAGTCGGGATACAGCGACAGGTCGTCGAAGAGGAGGTCACCGCAACCGATGCCAAAGGTGGGCGCGTTGGTGTAGGCGCGGAGAGTGGCCTGTACGTCGGGGATAGTTTGCGTTTGGAACAGGCCGGTTTCGTAACTGTTTTGCATCTGCGGGTCGGCCAGCACCAGAAACTGGTGGTTGGTGTCGGCCGCGCGGGCAGGTTCGAGGCGGAAGTCGGCTTGGGCTTCGCCCTTCGCGCCCGGTTGGATCGTCCGGTAGAAATTGGCCGTACCCGCCGCGTTCGTGGGAATCTCGTAGCCGGCGGGCAGGGAAACGAACACGAACGGGCGGGAAGTGTCAGTGACCAGTTCGTAAGTTCCGTCGGCCTGCGTGGTGGTCACCGAGCGGCCGTCGCTGACGGCCACTTTGCCCAGTCCCTTGCCCTGCGCTTGCACCTGCCCCCGGACGCGAACCGGGGAGGTGACGGCGGGGGCGGGAGCGAAGAACGAACTGAATTCCTCGAGCAAACCGGCCGGCAGGAAAAGGCCCGCCGAAGCCAGGGCGGTGCTTTTGATGAAGTTTCGGCGGGGATGACCAGCAAAGGCGGGCGGACGTTTCATTTTGGAAGGGAATTGGAACGGAATCAGATTCGGTGCTCGCCAAAAGTAAAAATTCCCGCCGTACGCCAAAGGATGCTCAAGTTAATCTTTCGAGAAATTTTCACGGTCAACGTTACCCAACGGTTAACGAGCAACCGAAAAAGCAGTAAGGCGTGAACCAGCCAGTCGTACGGATTGAAGTGAAGCGGTGGTTGGTAAACACCCAGGAAACGACAATGGGGCAGGCGGGGACAAAAACGTACTTTTGCGCTGTACCATTGTCGGAACATCCGCGTGAAAATCATTTGTATATCCGACACGCATGGTCAGCACGGTAGCACGCGCCTGCCCGAGGGCGACCTGCTGATTCACGCCGGTGACATCAGTTCCCGCGGAAAACCCGACGAGGTGGCGGCGTTTCTGCGTTGGTTTGCGGGTCTGCCGCACCGATACAAGGTTTTCGTGGGGGGCAACCACGATTTTTTCCTGGAAAAAGAACCGACTCTTTTTCGGGCGATGATTCCCCGGAATTGCTTTTACCTGGAAGATTCCGCGGTGGAAATCGAAGGACTTACGCTTTGGGGCTCGCCCGTCACGCCTTTCTTCTACAACTGGGCTTTTAACCGACGCCGGGGAACGGACATCCGAAAACACTGGGACCGGATTCCCGCTCACACGGACATCCTCATCACCCACGGCCCTCCCTACGGCGTGCTCGACCAAACCGCGCGCGGCGAAGCCGCGGGGTGCGCGGATTTGTTGCAGAAAATTGCCGACGTACAACCCCGGCTGCACGTGTTCGGCCACATTCACGAGGCGTGCGGGAAAGCAGAACGGGACGGAACCATTTTTGTGAATGCCTGCTACCTGGACCTGCGCTACCAACCGGCCCACGCGCCCGTGGTGGTGGAGTGGACAGTCTGAGTTCGCACCTCCTTTTTTCGCCCTAGATTTCCAATTTCTGCAATTTGCCGAAGGGCAGGTCTTTAATGAGAATTTCCAGCGCGGCTTCCTTGCCTTCCAGGCCGTATTTTTCTACGTTCTTCAGGGGTCGATCCGCGCGGAAATAGGCAACGAGCACGAAATGTTCGTCCCGCAACTGAATGTAGTCGGGAATTTTGGCTTTGCCTTTTACTTTGATGATGTACATAGTCAGTCGATGGCAAGTAGTCCAGCGTCCACGGGATGGATGCTGGAATGGTTATGGTCCATCGTCGGTTGACCCTTGTCGGTTGACCCTTGTTGGTTGACCATCGACTCCCTAAAAATAAAAAATGGCAAATCCGTATCGCACCGCTACAACTGTCTACCCTTGCTTGCTTCCGCACCTGGGGGGGTTCAACAGGAGCTGGTCGTACTGATTTGCCACCGCAAAGATATTCCCTTTCCGGCAAGTGTCAAAGAGAGCGGACAAAAAACAGCAAACAATTCACGGCAAACGGCAGAAAACCGGATTGTTTACTGTTGGTCTCTCGTGGTCTGATGTACACTATTTATTGATTATCAGCTTCTTGCTGAAATTCCCGGTGGCATTTTGTACGTTCACCGTGTATTCGCCGACGGGCAGGGTAGCGAAGTTCTTGTCGAGCAGTTTCTTGTGCACGTTCGCCAGCGTTTCCTGGTGTACGGTTTTGCCGTCGGCATCCTTTACCGTCAGCGATACGTCGCTCCCGGTCACGTTTTCCATACCGATCCGGAAGTGCTCTTGGCTGGAACCGGCCAGGAAGATTACCCGCAAGGCGTCGTTGTACAACGTGTTTTCCAACGCGAACGTCTTTCGGGTATGGTTGCCGTCGCGAACGATCTCCATGGTATAAACGCCATTCTCAAGTTGGTTCAAGTCGTACACTTTCCTGAACGAGCGGGTCTTTCTCACGTATTCCTGGTAGACTATCTCTCCCTTGGTATTCCGGATCCGAATGCTGGCCGGACGTTTGGAATCCGAAGCCCGCAGGATTACCTGCATCTTTTTTCCCTGCCCGTAGGGCTCGATACTGGCCGAAGTCAGCGTGGGTTTGTCGTCGGCGTACGAGGGGTTGACGAAGGAGGCGGCCGAAAAGGCGGCCATGGCGGCGAAACGAATGATTGACGTTTTCATTGTTTTTGGTTTTGTTTAAGTTTATGTGCTTGATTACGAAGCAAAACTAACCGTCCATTCACTGCCGTTTTTCCCCTTGCCGAGGGGATTTTCTATCCTGGCCAATCCACCGGTGAACCCGCTGCCACGACCGCCCGTCCGCCGTTGGCATTCATCGGCCGCGAACGGCAATCCGTTCCGATGGGTGGCCGGACCGGGGCTCAGCGACCTCCCTCATTTTGGGGGATGAACCGAATCCGCTTTTTCGTACATTACCCGCCTGATCCTTGCTACTCGCATTCCATGAGAATGACCTTCCTTACCCGGTTGCTCGCCGTGGTGTGGTGGACCAGCCCTTTGGTTGCACCCGCTCAGACCGACCCCACCTACGCCGAAAAGCTGGGTTGGCAAAAAGGCGACCGCGTCGTAATCCTGCACATCGACGACGCGGGCATGTCCTACGACTCCAACCAGGGCGTAATCCAAGCCCTGGAAAAGGGCGTCGCTAATTCGGTGAGCGTGATGATGCCCTGCCCCTGGGTGCCGGGGTTTGTGAAGTACCTCCGGCAGCACCCCGGCGTGGACGCCGGCCTGCACCTCACGCTCACCTCCGAGTGGCAGGACTACCGTTGGGGACCGTTGGTGGGCACTGCGGCACCCGGACTGGTGGACGACGAGGGAGCGCTCTGGCCCGGAGTAAGTCAGGTGGTGCAGCACGCCACGCCCGACGAGGTGGAGGCCGAAATCCGCGCCCAACTGCACCGCGCCCGCCGGATGGGCTTCGAACCCACCCACCTGGATTCGCACATGGGGACGCTTTTTGCTTCCCCGGCGTTCCTGGAACGCTACGTAAAAGTGGGTTCGGAAAACGGGATTCCGGTTATGTTTCCCGGTGGCCACGATGCGTTGCTGATCCGGCAATTGCAGGCCGATGCCATCGCCAAACGCCAACGCGAAGGCAGCTACCAGGAAGGACAAACCCTGCCCGTTCCTGCCGAGATTATCCGGGGCAGGGAACTGGGCAAGGCCCTCTGGCAAGCCGGCCTGCCGGTGCTCGACGACCTGCACAACACCAGCTACGGTTGGGCGTTGCCCAAGGGCGTGACACCAACCGACGAAAACCTGCGGAAGATGAAAACGGGGAAGTACATCGAAGCGATGCGCTCGCTCCGACCCGGGGTGACGATGGTGATCATGCACTGCACCGCTCCCACGGAGGTTTTTCCCCACATTTCCAATTCGGGCGATTCCCGCAAGGGCGACCTGTTGGCAATGCTCGACCCCGCCCTCCGGCAGTGCATCCGGGAAGAAGGCCTCATCCTGACTACCTGGCGGGAACTGAAGGAGCGCCGCAACCGGGCGCAAAAGTAGGCGGGGGCCGCTTTTGCTTCCTGCGGCCCGGCGTCGTAGTTTTGCGAAAAAGCAATCCGATGCCCCGGTTTTATTTCATCCTCGTTTTTTGGTGCTGGCTGACGGGTTGTTCCCAGTCTTCCGAAGCGTTCCTTAACAAGGGCCGCGATCTGATGAAGGAAGGCAAGTACGAGGCCGCCCTGGATTTTCTCAACAAGGCGGTGGAGAAGGATGAAAAGAACGGGGAAGCCTTCAACGCCCGGGGTGTGGCGCACTTCGAATTGAAGGAGTATCAGGAAGCCCTGCTGGACTACAACCAGGCCATTGAGCTCAACGGGCGGGAATACAAACCCTTTTACAACCGGGCAAACGTCAAGAAAGACCTCAAGGATCACCGGGGAGCGTTGGCCGATTATACCGAAGCCATTCAGCGACGGCCCGATACGAGTGCCCTCTACGTCAACCGGGCCTCGGTGTACTACCTTCTCCAGCGTTATCCCGAAGCCATCGCGGATTTCGACAAGGCCATCCAGCTAGCGCCCAACGATCCCTTCGCTTATTTTAACCGGGGCAACACCCGGTTTCAGACCAGCGATTTTCACCACGCCGCCGAGGACTTCCAACGGGCGATCCAACTGGACGGGGAATTCGCCAAGGCGTACTACGCGCTGGGATTGGCCGAAATCAACCATGCCAAGCGGGAAGAGGGTTGCCTAGCCCTCCAGCAGGCCCTGCGGCTCAAACATCCCGACGCCCGGCAAGCGCTGGATCAGTACTGCCCGGAGTAGAAAATACCCGAATCGGATCTTGTCCGCCTGGGTGTTGCGAGGCAGGTTTTGGACGAATTGCCTATTTTTGTGCCATGCTGCCCTTCGCTTCCCGCGTGTCCGTTGTTGGAACGGATATCGACCGGGCCTGCGCTCTACTGAAAGAGGACCAGGTAGTCGCCATTCCAACTGAAACGGTTTACGGGCTGGCGGGTAATGCCCTGCGTACCGAAGCCGTCGCCCGCATTTTTGAAGTAAAAAACCGTCCCACCTTCGATCCGCTGATCGTACACACCGATTGCCTGGAAAAGGTGCTGCGCTTCGTACGGGAAATGCCGGAACGGGCGCAGCGCCTGGCCGAGAGGTTCTGGCCGGGGCCGTTGACGCTGCTGTTGCCCAGGCAAGACCTCATCCCGGATTTGGTTACCGCCGGGCTGGATACAGTGGCCGTGCGCATCCCCAACCATCCACTCACCCGATCGCTGCTGGCCCGGCTCGATTTTCCGCTGGCGGCTCCGAGCGCGAATCCGTTCGGTTACATCAGTCCTACCACCGCCCAGCACGTGCAAAACCAGTTGGGTACCCAGGTTCCGTACATTCTCGACGGGGGCCCCTGCCAGATCGGCATCGAATCAACCATCGTTGGCTTCGAATTGGGAAGGGCGCTGGTATACCGCTTGGGGGGCATCTCCGTGGAGGACGTGGAAAAAGCGATCGGACCGGTGGAAGTGATGACGCATTCCACGTCCAATCCCCGGGCGCCGGGTAGTTTGCAGAGCCATTACGCTCCCCGCAAACCCGTCTTTATCCGGGAATGGGAATCCCTTTCGAATGAGTATCCACCGGAGGCAATCGGACTGCTTCGTTTTACGGAGTTGCTTTCCGCCGTGCCGACCCGCAACCAGGTTGTCCTCTCGGCCAAAGGCGACCTCTCCGAGGCGGCTCAGCACCTTTTTGCCGGCTTGCGAAGCCTGGACACCGCGCCCGTAAAAGTCATTTTCGCCGAATTACTGCCCGAGAAAGGCTTGGGCCGCGCCATCAACGACCGCCTCCGCCGCGCCGCTGCGAAGTGAAAAACGAGTTACGGGTTGCAAGTTACAGGTTAGATGGGCCGTTCAGGACGATCGAAAATGGGAGCATCAAGGTTGACCATTCTCTGTTTTAACAACAAAACGATTCGTCTAACCAAGAAGCAACTCTTCCAACTCGTAACCCCACCTAATAGCGTTGCGAAACTAGCCTGGCAACCCATCACAACCTGCAACGTACAACCCGGTTTAAAACCTCAACACGAAGTGCTGCTTGGGTTGCCGGGTGCGAAAAAAAACCAGGCCGAGGAAGAACAGATCCACGGTGATCATCACCCGCGGGTGCGCCTGGATGGATTGCCAGGCCCGTTCCATCTCGGCTGACCAGTGGATGTCGTCGAAGACGAATACGCTCTCTTCGCTGGCTTTCCGGAGACACGTTTCAAAATACGCCATCGTGGAACCGTAGCGGTGGTTAGCGTCAAAGAAAGCAAAGTCGATCCGCTCCACTTCACGGGTTGTCCTCTCCAGCGTTTGGTCCAGATTACCTTCCACCAACCGGACGTCAGCAGTTAGCCGCCCGAAGTTTTGACGGGCGACGCGGGCCGTTTCCGGACATCCCTCAAAGCTATACACCTGGCTTTCCCCGCCCGCCGCCGCCAGATAGAGCGTAGTGATGCCTAACGAAGTACCCAAATCAAAAATGACCCCCGGATGAAAACGGTTGACCAACCGAAAAAGCAATTGTCCGAACCGGGCGGGTTTCTCGGCGCGACGGGCAATGTCCCTGATCCGCCGTCGCCGGCCCTGTCCGATCCGTGGGCCGGCACCCAAATCAAGTACGTCGATCACCCGGTCGCTCCCCAGCATCTCCCGCCTCAACTGTTCGACTTCGGCAAAAGCGTAGTGTACAGTCTCGGGGCGGATTACGCGGGTGTACAGTTCGTACACGAAGGGAGAGTGCAGACCGTGCGCGGAGCGAGCACGCAGGAGGTATAACAAATAGCGGTACAGCAAGGAAAAAGTAATCAGTTCAGGCGGTAGGGCACCACCATGGTAAACTCGGGCACCTTGGCATCGAACTGCTTGCCATCCACCACGCGTTCCATCAGGTACGTGCCCCGCATTTTGCCAATGCCCGTCTTAAGGTTGCACCCCGACACGTACTCATGGCTGTCGCCCGGTTCCAGCACGGGCTGTTGCCCCACCACCCCTTCGCCTTCCACTTCGCGCAGGCTACCGTTGGCATCGTAAATAAACCAGTGTCGGCGGAGCAATTGAACGGTAAACTCACTGCGGTTTTCAATCCTGATCTTGTAGGTAAACACGTAGTGCAACTGTACCGGACTGGAGTATTCCGGTTGGTACTCGGTAATTACGCTCACCTGAACGCCTTCCGTAATCTCAGTAACCATATTGCAATCCGGTCTGTTGCCTGGATAAACGAGTAACCAAGGGCTTTGGTTTTTCCGTCGCCGGGATTTACCCTCAAATATAGGATTTTGTCCTCTGGAAAGTAAACGCAAAAACCGTTCGGCTTTTTTTGCGTTAGAACTTCACCAACCGTTTAACAGTGACATGAACGTAAAGATCGCCGAATCCTGGAAAAACCAGCTAGCCGAAGCGTTTGAAAAACCCTACTTCCTGAATTTGATCAACTTCGTCAAAGAGGAGTACGCCACTCAAACCGTATACCCACCGGGTAACCTCATCTTCAATGCCTTCGACAAGTGCAGTTTCGACGATACAAAGGTGGTCATTCTGGGACAAGACCCCTACCACGGCCCCCGGCAGGCCAACGGACTGGCTTTTTCGGTGGCCGATGGCATTCCCGTGCCGCCTTCCCTGATCAACATTTTCAAGGAAATCAAGGAAGACTTGGGCAAGCCCCTGTCCAAGTCTGGCAACCTCGAACGGTGGGCCAGCCAGGGGGTGCTGCTGCTCAACGCTACCCTGACGGTACGCGCCAACACGCCCGGGTCGCACCAAGGCAAAGGGTGGGAACAGTTTACCGACGCTGCCGTCCGGTGCGTTTCGGAGAAAAAAGACGGGGTAGTGTTCCTGCTCTGGGGCGCTTACGCCCAGAAAAAAGGCAGCATCATCGATGCCGCGCGGCACCACGTGCTAAAAGCCAAACACCCCTCTCCGATGGCGGCCAATTACGGAGGCTGGTTCGGCTGCCGTCATTTCAGCCAGGCCAACGCCTACCTGAGTGGCCGGGGAGAAACCCAAATCGACTGGTAACCAACGGGACTGAATTTACCGACCCCGCGGTCAACAAAAGTCCCGCGGTTTTCGGAACTGCGGTCAATCCCAGCGCAGGTCGCTGCCGGTGGCCGTGGGGTCGCGCTCCTGGCTCTCCACCTTGTTTTCAAACTGGGAAAAGTCAAACTCCGGCATCAACTCCGTCTTCACGTGTTCAATGGTTTCTTTTAAGGCCTCCAGGAACTTGTCGAAGTCTTCCTTGTAGAGGAAAAGCTTATGCTTCTCGTACACGAATCCATCGTCCTTGAAACGCCGCATGCTTTCGGTAATGGTCAGGTAATAGTCGTTTGAACGGGTGGATTTCACGTCAAAAAAATACGTCCTTTTTCCGGCTCTCACCCTTTTGGAGTAGATCTCTGCCTTCTCGTTTCCCTTGTTCTCTTCCACAATCCTGGATTTTGAAGTTGTTCGAAAGTAAAAGTATCACATTAATCAGTCAAACAAAATTTTGTCCGTATTAAGTTTGTGTTAAATCGCTACCTGCCTTGCAGTTAGGCCCTTTCGAAAGGCACTTCCGGGTTACCCTTGCCCGCTTCGCTGTATTCACTAGCGTTACCGTACGCGAGTGGCCTTCCTGATTATCGTTACATTTTTCCGCCAAAGCGTATTTGATAATTCATTATGAATCAGTTTTTCAACCAAACTGGGACTCTAAATGGGATTAAAAAATATCATTTGCGGCCTTTGCTGGCTTTTTACGGGGGTCTCCGTTTCGGTGGCCCAGACGGAAGTAGGCTACCGCCAAAAAGGCAAGGTTTCCTACTACGCCGACAAGTTTCAAGGCCGGAAAACGGCCAGTGGTGAGAAGTTCAACAACCAGGAAATGACCGCCGCGCATCGGAAACTCCCCTTCAACACCATGGTCAAGGTGGTAAATCCGGCCAACGGGAAGTCCTGCCTCGTCCGCATCAACGACCGGGGTCCGTATTCCAAGGAACGGGTTCTTGACCTGAGCCGGTCCGCCGCTCAGCAGTTGGGCATCCTCCAGGCGGGATGGGCCACGGTAAACATTGAAGTGGTAGGATTGCGGGGCGAAGTGAAAACCATTCCCTCGAAAGGGTTACTGGCCGAGGAAAAAAACGGCGGGGACGAGCGCCAGCGGGCGGAAGTGGAAGTAGCGCTGATTTTGGAACGCCAGCGGGATGAGGAAAAGAAAATGGCCGAAGATGAAGTTCGAAGAATGGCCGAAGACGCAGTTCGGACCGCCGAGGCGGCTCGTCTGGCCTCCGAAGCGAACTTCAAACTCAACCAATCCTACAGTGCAGGGGGCGTGGAGAAGGCACCCGCTGGTTTCGGGGTGCAGGTAGGTGCTTACCACAATCTGGACGACGCCAAAGACACCGCCGGGAAACTGTTCCAATCCAGCGCCGAAGAAGTGTACATTCGGGTGATGGAAGCCGACGGGGGGAAAGTCTACCGGGTGCTGGCCGGTGCCTTCGATAAGCGTGCTACTGCCCGCAAATTCCTGGCCGTGGTGGAGAAAGCCGGTTACGCGTGTTTCGTGAAGCGGCACGCGGAGTAGTTGTTTTCGGAACGGGCTACCCGGAAACGAAGCGGCAACGGAAAAGGTGCACCCTGAAAGATAGACAAATTGTCATAAAAAACTTCTTTTTACCCAACCAATACGCCGTATTGTCTTTATCTTCCTTGGTTACCCGGCTTTGAACGCAGTAGAAAAGACGATGCCTCGGTGGTACGTTATTTGCCTTCATGGAATTCGTCAATCAACGAAGACAGAAAAGACATGAAAATAGATAGAAATCTGATGGGCGGTTTTGGTAACCAGATCGACCTGTTGAACACGTTGAGTGGTGGGATTAGCATGGCCACCGTGAACGTATCCGAAACCCCGCAAGGGCTCACCATCCGCATAAAGACTCCTTCGTTGGGTGGTGATGCTTACAACATTGAAGTGAACAACAACCAACTGGTCGTGTACACGGTGCTCAATCACCACGGACGGCTGGAATTCGGGGACGAGGAGAACGCACAAAGGGCCGTCATTCCCTCCTTCATCCGGACTTTCCCGCTGCCCAGTTTCGTGGACAAAGACCACATCGAGGCGGCTTTCGAAGAAGGTGAGCTGAAGGTAATTGTTCCCCTCCAACCCCGCACCGAAGAAAAACCCCGCCGGATCGATATCAGGCAAAACTAAATTCCGTCGGTGATTTTCGACTGGCACAAGAACAAGAAAGCCTGCCTTGCGCAGGCTTTCTTGTTGGCGGAGCAATACAAATTCCTCACAACTTGGCGGCCCGGAAAACGGCTAACCGTGCCCCTGGTCTTCGATCTCTTTCACCACCAGTGCCCTTCCCCGCGGCGCCGATTGGCAGGAAGGCTGGCCGGAACGGATCGTGGACACGCGGAGAGGCTGCGTAACCGTCTCGTCGCAACGAGCCGACACGCGCCCCACGTACGCCGGCTACACCACGGCCGAGGACTTCGATGAGCTGCGGCATTGGATCGACAGATTTGTCGGCAAGGGCCGTACGATTCAGTGGTGGAAGCCAGGCGGAAGGAAAAAGCCATTCAACACCCGTTGGGTGAGCCGTCATCGCCG
>JACMKY010000225.1 GCA_014379925.1 Cytophagales bacterium
CAGCACCCCCGCCGTAACGTTGTACTCGCCACTGAGCACCGACATTGTGGCCGCGAACATCGCCGCGACCATCAGACCCATGATGCCTTCGGGCAAGAGTTTCAAGCACACTCCCACGTAGGCCATTTCGGGGTTTTGAAGGTCGGGAAGAATGGCGCGGGCGGCAATCGACGGAAACAGAAAAACAACCGGGAACAGGAAGAAAAACACCGCCGTGAGCAGCCCCTGTTTTTGACTGGCCCGCTCGTCGCGGACGCTGTAAAACCGCTGGATGAACGTCCAGTTGCCGCTGTACTTCACCAGAATCATCAGGTAATAGACGCTCAGGTACAGCGGGGCACCTTTCGGGCCGTTGACCGGATCGAAGTGGGCCGGGATGTCGGCCATCATCCGCGACAATCCCCCGGCGGCCTGCACGGTGAGCGGCACCAGGATCAGGGTGGCCACCATGAGAATGATGAACTGCACCACGTCCGTCACGACCACCGCCCACAGCCCCCCGGCAATGGTGTACAAGGCAACGATGAGGCCGCAACCCAGAATTGCCTGCTCCAGGCTCAAGCCCGCCGCCGTTTTGACGAACAAGCCCAGCGCGTAGAGCCGGACCATATTGTCCAAGATTTTGAAAAATACCCCCGCCCAGGCAAATACCTGCCGCACCGGGGCGTTGAAGCGCGTTTCGAGCAGTTCCATCGGGGTCAGTACGCCCGCCCGTCGCCAGCGTTTGGCGAAGACGGCCACGCCCACCAGGGCGGGCAGCACCGTGCTCCAGATGAGCGTCAGGGCGACCAGTCCGTGCTGATAGGCGATGCCCGCGTAGGCCACGAACATGAACGTACTGAACTTGGTCATGAAGTTACTGATCGCCCCCGATACCCACGGAATGGCGTTGCCGCCCTTGAAGTAATCGCCGATGTTGCGGACGTACTTGCCCAGAAACAACCCGATGCCCGCCATGAGGACCATGTACACGGCGATGGCCCAGTAATCCAGGGTTTGCAGGGTTTGCATAAGGAGTTAGGGCTATTTATCTGACCAATGAAAAATGCAACGATGCCCGGCCGCGCTACCCCGGCCCCAAAACGTCCGGCCGATGATCAGCGGGAATTGATTTGCCGTAACGAGCCTCCCCGCGACGCTTCGTGGGTGAGGGATTTACCGGGCAAAAGCCAGCGCCGATTTGTCGGCTACCAGCACGGGGTAATCCGGTACGGGGAGGTTGGTAAACGTGTGCGTTTTGCCCTTTCGGGTCCACTGCCCCTTTGGAATTTTGTAGACCTGGCCCGTGATCAGATTCACGAAAACGGGTTGGCTGAATTGGCCTTCGACGGTGACGGTCGTCGATTTGGGCGCGTAATTGTCCACCGGTACGGCCTCGTGTTTCCAGAGCGTAACCAAAGTGCCCCCCTGCTTCCGGTGACGGTAGGCAAAGGCCGACAGCGAATCGACGTTGACGGTTGGTTTGGTCTCCGGCACCAGCGCGATCTGTTCGTCGAAAAGCGAAAATACGTGCTGGGCGGCTTTGTAAACCAGTTTAGGCCGTTCGATGGTTTTGTCCGGATTCGTTTTCAAAAGCCCTTTCGTGTTGACGCCCACCATGTGATCGCCCGCCGCGTAGTGGATATCGCTGATGGTGAACAGATTGGTCGCAATGCCGCGTCCGTGGTCGCCCAACATCCGGCGCAAGTCCCACTTCGTCTGGCTCAGTTCCGACCAGTCCTGGTCTCGCAAGGCGCCGATGGTTACCGCTTTGGGGGTGGAGGGTGCCCCGTTTTCGCCCTGCATAAACACAATCTTCGGGTTGTAGCGCCACACCAACTGCCGCAGTTTTTCGATGCCCGGATAGGAAGCGTCGGGATTGTAGGCGTAGCCGTGGTAGGTTTGAATATCCACCAGATCCAACGCATTTTCTTTTTTCAACGCTTCGTAAAAATCCTCCATAAATTCCAGCCGGTTCACGCCCGCCAGGCCGATGGCGATGAGGCGGGCGTTGGGCTGGATACTTTTCACGAGCCGGGCCGTGCGGACGTAAAACTCCCCGATCATCGCCCCCGTGTGTTTTGGATTGAGATCAGGCTCGTTCCAGATTTCCCATTCGGACACCTGGGCCCGGTAGCGGGTCACCATCGCGCGGACCCAGTTGTCCCAGGCCGCGAGGGCTTCGGGCGAGGTTGGAATGTGGCCGGCCAGTTTGGCTTCGCCACCCCCTTCGTAAATCGGATTGCCGTACGACAACTCGACCCAAGGGATTACCCCGCGCGAAGCCGCATCGGGAATCACGGCGTCCAACCAGGCAAAGTCGTACTGCCCTTTCACCTTTTCGCATTTCGACCAGCCGCCCTGCAACCGAATCCGCTTGGCTCCCAACGGGCCGAGGTAGGTTTTGTAGGACTGATAATCGGTATAATCGCGGTCGAGGGTTTCGCCGCCGATGCTCCAGGTGCTGGCTTTGATTTCTTTGGCGTCGCGGGTTCGCAACTGGCCAACGACTTTCCAATCCGGCTGGGCTTGGGCCAACAGAACGGCGGAAAGCAGGCTACACCAGACAGTCAGGAGGAATTTCATACCGGGTTAGATGGATGGGAGGCGAACAGAAGGGTGGTTGAATGTTACGTCAGTGGGTTGATTACTTGCCGGATGGGTTGTTTTTCCCGACCGCTTCCAGTCTATTCTTCAAATCGGCTATGAACACGTTGCGGGTTCCGTCCACGAAGCCGTTGAAGACCACGTAGCGGCCGGAACGGTCCCAGGCCGGGTGGGGATCAATGCGGAATTCGCCCTGGGCTTTCGAAACAAAGATGCTGGCAATGGTTTGTTCCTGCCCCGTCTGCTTGTTCATCAATCGAATCGGTACGGAGCCTTCGATAAGCCCCAACTCATCCGGATAGGCATCGGTCACAATGAATGGCAGGCCACCCGGATGCAACGAGGGATGGCCGGAACCCGGCGAAAATACCGTTTTCAAGTCGCTGCCATCGTAACGAACGGTAATCAATTCCAAACCCGGCTTGCCGTCCACGTTCAAATTCATCGACAGGTGCTCACCGTCCGGGGTCCAGTTGATGTGATGCCCGCCCCGCGCCCACTGGTCGGGGGTGATGGCCGTTCGGAGGTCGGAACCGTCGGCCCGCATCGTGATGACGGCCCTTTGTCGGGGGCCCCCCGTCCGGAGCGACCACTGCACGGTGGTCAGCAGGCGCGTGCCCTGGGGATTCCATTTTACCTGAAAACAGTAGTATTCAAACGCCTGCGGGTTGGGGATGGCGATGCTGGGCACGGATTTCCCGTAGATGTCGCGAATGGAAACCAGTTGACGCGACTGCCCGGTGCGCACGTCCGTAATGGTAATGCCATCGGTGTCGACGGGGCCGATGTTGCGGGATACCCGGTCTTCCGGCACAATCACCCCGTAACCGACCTGGGCGTACCGCGAGTTGATGAGGTTATGCGAGGCCAGCCAACGGCCATCCGCCGACACCATGAATACGGTTCCCCCCAACCGACGCGACTGGTTGGTGATTGGGTTGAACAGGATGGCAAAAGCCTGCCAGGTGGTGGTATCAACGTCGTTGAAAAACAACTCTTCGTCGGTACGACCCCACTGTACCTGCGCCCCCAACTGCATTTCCCAGCCCCGCGACTGCGTCACGACCCGCTCCTGTCCGGTTTGCCGGTCCACCAGAACAACCTCGCCTGCTTCACCGGGTTTGGGCGACCGGGTTTCCTGCGGAAAGCGAAACAAGGCCAAATACCGTCCCGACGGGCTGAGGGGCGACGTGTCGAAGAAGCGGTGGATGATCCGGCCCGTACTGACCCGCACCACCGGAATGGCGGAATTGGTCACCGGAGGCGCCGGGACATGCTGGGCGTAACCCCGTCCGGACGGACCGGCCAGTGAGGCCAACAGCCCGATGATTGTTACCAGTTTCATACCTGCGAATGTTTTTGAGAGGAAGCTGGCAGTCCGCCGGCGTTTTTCCAGTAATCTTTTCCAGCCTATACTGACCACCGAGGGGGTTAATAACCCGAATTCTGCGTAAGATTTTTGTTCAAATCCATTTCTCGCTGCGGAATGGGGTAAAGCAGCTGGAAGGGTTCGGCCGGATAGCCCTTGGCAGTCATCACCGGTACGAAGCGGCCCGTCCGCACCAGATCGAACCAG
>JACMKY010000023.1 GCA_014379925.1 Cytophagales bacterium
CCGAAGAAGCGCACGTCGGTTCCGATCTCGTAGGTGTCAATGGACTCGGGTACCAGGTTGGCGTTGGCAATCGAAGACGATTCGCCCACGGCCTGGTTGCTCTGCCAGGGCGTGTTGTAATTATAGACGTTGCGCAGCCGGTAGGGATCGGTGTCGTTGCCGACCTGCGCCCAACTGGCGCGGACCTTGGCAAACGAGAGGGGGCTGCCCGCGGAAATGGGCAACAGATCGGTCAGCACGGTGCTGAGCGAAACGGAAGGGTAGAAGTAGGAGTTGTCGGCCCGGGGCAGGGTGCTCGACCAGTCGTTGCGGGCCGTCACGTCCACGAACACGGCGTTGCGGAAGGCCAGCTGCCCGAAGCCGTACAGGCTGTTGATGCGGTAGCGGGAGTCGTACTGTACGTTCACCAGCGGGATGCGGGAGTTGCCCAGGTTGTAGATGCCCGGTACGCTCAGTTCATTGGCCCGCGCACTCAATTCTTCCCGGTCCTGGCTCATCTGGTTGCCCCCCGCCGATACCCGCAGCGACCAGTCGTCGTTGAATTCCCGGGTGTAGGAGAGCAGGAAATCCGAGTTCCGTTCGTTGAAGTAGTTGCGGTCCTGGCGGTACATACCCAGCGGAAAGGCCGTACTGCCGGGCGTGCGGCGGCTGTCCCGCCGTTCGTTGTTCTGGTCAAGTCCCGTCCGGAGCATCAGGCTCAGCGTCGGCGTAAACTGGTAGGTGAGGGCCACGTTGCCCACCAGGCGGTTCCGCACCAGGCCGTTGAGGTTTTCGTAGACGGTGTAGTACGGGTTGTCGTTGAAGTTGTAGTTGTAAGTGAACGGCTGCGTTCCTTCCTGGCCCTTCACCCAGTAATCCCGCATCTTGTCCGTCGGCACTTGGCGGCCCTCCCAGATCCAGGTGTAAACGATGCTTTCGTTGCCGTAGCTGATCACCGGGCGGTTGTCGCTGCGGGTGCGGATGTAGTTGGCGGCGGCGCTGACCTTGAGCCGGTTGGTGATCGAATAGCCGGTGTTGAGGGCTACCGTATTCCGGGTCTGGTCGGTGTTGGGTACGATTCCCGTCTGGTCGAGGTTGGTGTACGAAATCCGGAAGTTGCCCTTGTCGTTGCCCGCCGCCAGCGAAACGTTGTGGTTGCGGGTCCGGCCCGTCTGGTAGAACTCCTTCACGTTGTCGGGATACGGTACCCACGGCACCGTTTCGCCGGCCTTGGGTGGCCACTCCGTGTTGACGGGCACGGCCAGGAGCCGTCCGTCCAGCGGGGGGCCCCAGCTCCGGCCCCCGTCGCCGATGTTGTAGACGCCCCCGCGGCCCTGTCCGTATTCGTTCTGGTAGTCGGGCAAACGCAGGGGCGTTTCGAAGGAAGTCGTCGAATTGACCGACAGGCCAATGCCCTGGGTTCCCTTGCCCGATTTGGTGGTGATCAGGACCACGCCGTTGGCGGCCCGCGAGCCGTAGAGCGCGGCGGCGGTGGGTCCTTTCAGCACCGAAATGGTCTCGATGTCGTCGGGATTGATTTCGGAGGCGGCGTTGCCGTAGTCCACGTCCTGGCCACTCTGGTTAGAACCGTTGATGCCGTTGTTGATGGGGATGCCGTCCACCACGAACAGCGGCTGGTTGTCGCCGTTGAGGGACGTTTCGCCGCGGATGACCACGCGCGAGGAACCGCCGATGGAGTTGGATCCCCCGGTGATGGTGACCCCCGCGACCCGGCCGGCCAGCGCGTTGATCAGGTTGGGTTCGCGGGCCTGCGTCAGGTTGCTGCCCTTCACTTCCTGAACGGCGTAACCCAGGGCCCGCTTCTCGCGCGGCACGCCCAAGGCCGTGACCACCACTTCTTCCAGTTGTTTGGTATCGAGGGCCATCTTTACGGCCAGCGTCGAGGCGTTGCCCAGGACAATTTCCTGCGGCTGGTACCCGATGAAGGAAAAAACCAGCGTGTTCGCGTTTCCGGGCACCGCCAGGCTGAACTCCCCGTTGCCGTTGGCAATCGTGCCGGCCGTGGTTCCTTTGGCCGCCACACTCACGCCGGGCAGCGCTTCGCCCCGTTGATCGGTGATGCTACCACTCACCGTTCTTTCCCCCGACTGGGCGTAACCACGGAAGGCGGTCCAGCCCAGCAACGTCACCAACGCGAGCGCCCGCCGAAAAGTCGGTGGGTTGAAAGAGAAACCTGGTAATCGTAATTTCATGGCTTGGTTGGTTTTCAATGGGGTTTGGGTAAAAACGGAAAGGTTGCACGGTGCGGCCTTGCGTAGCCGGCCACCAAGCGGAAGTCGCCGCTAAATGAGAAAGTGCGTTGATCCAATCAAGTTCGGGGCAATCGTACTCACTGCCTGCCCGATGATCCGTGCGTTGGTGATCCGGCCTACCGGACCCCGGTAGGCCGGACCCGTCGGTGAGGAAGGTGTGGCAAAGCTACCCTACCCATGTTTCCCCGCCTTTAGCGCATTTTTAGTTGATCATTTGAAACGTGTTTGGATTTTGTTTGGGGGAGGAGTCAATTGCCAATGATCAATTGTCAATGATCAGTAAGCAACCAACGGTAAACGCTGAATACCAAACTCCGGGTTGCCGAATGGCAGGCGCTCGGTTAAGGATCCAAACCGATTGATACGGGACTTGCACCCGCCGCTTCTCTATTTGGAAATCAGTGAAGGACAGCCGTGCTTTTTCAGTGGCCATCGACTGGGTTTGCGGGTTTCAGTCGTTTCCTGTTGCGCAATCAAGATTTCATTTTGGCGTTATTCACCCGCCGTTTCGGCTTCCCCCAGCAGGGCGGCGTAGTCCAGTTCCGGCCAGCGCGTTTCGATGTGCTCGATTTGCATGATCCGATCCATAATCCGGTCTTGCCGTTGGCCGATGCGCAGCGCGTCCGCGTAGGGAAGCAGGCTGAAGGTGACCATGGTGTAAAGGGGGGTCCAGCGGTTGGGAAACTGGTGGTGCAGGTGGGCTTCGATTTTTTTCCGGAGCAAAAATTTCGGGTCGCCCACCCGGTCGCGCATCTCCACGAAATTCTGCACGGCCAGGTCAGCGATGGCGTCGGCGTTGGGTTTGCGGCTCCGCTGGTATTCGCCAAAAATTCCGCCCCAGTCGTCGCCGTGCTGCGCCGCAATCCGGTCGAGCACCACGCAATCTTCGAAGCCGGCGTTCATTCCCTGTCCGTAGAAGGGCACCACCCCGTGCGCGGCATCGCCGATGAGGGCCACCTTGTCCTTGTAGGTCCAGGGGTAGCACTTCACCGACACCATCGAAGAGGTGGGGTGCCGGAAGAATTCCCGCACGATGCCGGGGGCAATGGGCAAAATGTCGGGGAAGGTAGTATCGAAAAAATGGGTCACCTGCTCGGGCGTCTTCAATGATTCGAACGAGAGATCGCCTTCGAACGGAAAGAACAGCGTGCCCGTGAAGCTGCCGTCGAGGTTGGGCAGGGCGATGAGCATGAAGTTGCCGCGCGGCCAGATGTGCAGGGCGTGCCGGTCCATTGCCCAGCCGCCCGCCGCCGGGGCCGGAATGGTGAGTTCCTTGTAGCCGTGTTCCAGGTACTGCTGCGAGTAGTCGAAGCGGTTGGTGCGCTGCATCGCTCCGCGCACGGAGGAGAACACCCCGTCGGCTCCGAAAACCAACTCTCCCCGCAGAATGGAGTAGGTACCCGTTTCCAGGTTCTCGAGCGTGACGCTGGCGTGTTCCAGGTCCACCTCGGTGCATTTCTCGTTGAAGTGGAGACGGATGTTTTCGCGCTCTTCGGCCAGGCTCATCAGCACCTCGTTGAGTTTGCTGCGCGAAACGGAATAAATCGCTTGGCTAGCTTCCCCGTAGGGCTGAAAGGTGAGCTTGCCCGCCAGGTCGTGAATCATCCGGCCGTACATCGGGATGCCGCTCTGCCGAACCGGGTCGGCCAGCCCGACGCCCTCCAGCGCGTGCCAGCCCCGGTCGCTGAGGGCCAGGTTGATGGACCGTCCCGCGTCCCAGGGTAGTTTGCGCGGGTCCGAACGCCGCTCCACGATCTGAACGCGGTGTCCCCGCCGCGCCAGGTAAATGGACAACAGACAGCCCACCAGGCCACCGCCCAGGACGGTGACGTTCCGGGACGTCGGCGGATGAATGGCCTTTTCTTCGTTCTCTCGCACGCGGTTTGTCATTGGTTGCTCGTTGGAGGTAGTTTACGTTGGTCCCTGGGTTGCGTCCCGGCGGGGAACCGCTGGGCGGCACTCCGCTTCCCGCAACGGTGGGCGGCATTCCGCTTCTGATAAGTAACCCAAACCACTTCTCATTGGTTGTCCGTTGTTGCTTTCCGGAGACCAGTTATCCTTTCCAAATCTCCGGGATCCTGGAAAGGATAACTACCCAAGTAGAATAAAGTGCAAATTTTGCAAAGCACAACGAGTTGTGTATCAATTATTCATTAGCAAGTTTGCCTTTCTACTTAAATAGATGGGCAGGAGAACCGTTTATAAGCAGCAAGTTGATCAAAAGTAAAATACTGCGTCATTGACCTCTTGACGATGATCAGCACTGGAGCAAGCATCGCCCCGGTGCCATCCGCATTCCTGGCTAAAACTTCGTTAACCGTTTATTAGAATGAATTGTCTCGTTTACGCTGAACCACTGTTTGCGGTGGATTGTCCACGGCCTCTCCGGCTTCCCTTCTCCATTTTCTTTGCCCTGGCAATTCGCTTTTTTATAAGCTTCCTGTTGCTGGTGGGTTGGGCGCAACGGCTGTCCGCGCAGAACATTCCGTTGGGAACCTGGCGCACGCACCCCAGCTACCAGGCCATTACCACGCTGGCAATTGCGGAGGGCCGGGTGTACGGGGGCTCGCCCGGCGGCCTCTTTTTTTACGACCAAGCGGAAAACAGCACCACCCGTTTGTCAAGAATGGACGGCTTTGCCCAAACCGACGTCAGCCGGATCGGCTACAGCCCTTCCCAAAAAACGCTCCTGGTCGCCTACCAAAACGGCAACCTGGATCTGCTCCGGTCGGCCACGCCAGGCGGGGAGCCGGATCAGATCACCAACGTTCCCGTCATCCGGAACGCGGCCATTCCGGGCAGCAAGCGGATCAACGACGTAACCTTCCGGGAAAACCTCGCCTACTTGTCCGGCGACTTTGGGCTGGTGGTGCTGGACCTGATCCGGGCGGAAGTGCGGGAAACCTACCGCAACATCGGCACCAACGGTTCCTCCCTCGCCGTGTACGCCTGCGCCTTCGCCAACGACAGCCTTTTCCTGGCCAGTTCCCAGGGCGTGCTGGCCGCTTCCTTGGCGGAAAATGTGAACTTGCAGGACTACGCCAACTGGAAAACGTTCACGCCCGCCCAGGGCCTTCCCAATGCCAACGTCAGCGCGGTGGCCAGCCGGAACGGACGGGTGTACGCGGGCGTGTCGGGCCGGGGGGTGTACGCCTACCGGAACGGAACCTGGGCCGCGCTGAACGCTTCGAGCGCGGCCATTCAAACCCTGCGGGTGTCCAACAACCAGCTTCTGGTGAGTGCCGGCAACCGGCTGCTGACCGTCAACGCCAACGACGAGGTTTCGGAAGTGGATGCCTCCCTGGCGTTGGCGCCGCAGGAAGCCGCTTTCGACGCGGCGGGGAAGCTGTGGGTGGCCGATGCCCGGGCGGGTTTGCTGAGCAACCACCCGGGTCCGTGGCAGGCGTTCATCCCCAACGGCCCGGCCAGCAACCAGACGTGGGAACTGGTGGGTTACGGCGACCGGATCGCGGCGCTGGCGGGGGGCTTCGATGACAACCAGCAACGACTGGGCCGGACGGAAGGCCTTTCCGTGTTCGATGGCGAAAGCTGGCAAACGTACCGGATTCCCACCAACTCCGCTTCGACCGGGGTGCGCGACCTGGTGGCGGCGGCTTATCACCCCGGCAACCAGACGCTTTACCTGGGTTCGTTCGGCGACGGCCTGCTGGCCCAAAAGGCCGACCTGACTTTTGAAGCCGTACCCAACAGCCCGCTCGTTGCTTCGGCCAACGGCGTGCGCGTGACGGGCCTGGCCACGGACGCCGACGGAAACCTGTGGGTGGCCAACGCGGCCGTGCCCGTGGGCCGGCCTTCGCTGCACGTGCTCAGGCGGGACAATACCTGGCAATCGTTTCCCCTCAATCCGCCGGGAGCCAACCACCCGCTGGGCGTGCTGGTGGACGACACCGGGTTCGTCTGGCTCCGGCTGGACCCGAGAAACGGGGGAGGCCTGCTGGTTTTTGACCCTTCCGACGGGCGTTCGCGCCTGCTGGGTACGGCACTGGGCAACGGCGAACTGCCCAACGCCAACGTCCGCAGCCTGGCGGTGGACCAGGAAGGCCAGCTCTGGGTGGGCACCGACGACGGCGTGGCCGTATTCGTCAATCCGGCCGGGGTGTTTTCGGGAAACTACGGTGCCTTCACGCCGGTTTTCAACGCGCGCCGGTTGCTGGGCGACGAACGGATTACTTCCCTGGCCGTGGACGGCGGCAACCGCAAGTGGATCGGCACGCGCAACGGCCTGTGGCTCTTCGGCCCGGATGGTACCCAACTGGTAGAGAACTTCACCGTCGAAAACAGCCCTTTGCCTTCCAACGTCATCGTGGACGTGGCCATTGAACCCGCCACGGGCGAGGTGTTCGTGGCCACCGACCGGGGAATTCTCTCCTACCGGGGCACGGCCACCGAAGCCCAACCCGTACACACCGACGTAAAGGTGTTTCCCAACCCGGTGCGACCCAACTTCGACGGACTGGTGGGCATTTCGGGACTGGCGGCCAACGCCTTCGTCAAGATCACCGACGTGGCGGGCCGGCTGGTGTACGAGACCCGGGCCAACGGCGGCACGGCCACCTGGAACGGGCGCGACTACCGCGGACGCCGTGCCGAGACGGGCGTTTACCTGATCTTCAGCGCCAGCGACGACGGCACCCAGACTTTCGTGGCCAAACTGGCGGTAATCAAGTAGGCGGGCTCGTCAGCAATGAGTTGTGGCTGACAATCAAATAGATGGGTAAGCCGTCAGGGATCGGCGAAAACCTGCCGTTTTCGTTTGGAGGCATCCGGGTATTGTCCTACCTTGTCCCCCGTTTCTAACCCAACTCCCGATGATAAAACGCTTACTTTTTTCCGGCTGGCTGGCCTTCTTGTTCAGCGCGGCTTCGGTATCGGCCCAGCAAACCCTGCTTCACTGCGGCACCCTGATCGACGGCCGGCAAAACGCGCCGCTCTCGCAGATGACCGTGGTCGTGAGCGGCAACAAAATTGTCCGGGTGGACAAGGGCTACACGGCTCCCGGCTCCGGCGACCGGGTAGTGGACCTGAAAAACAAGACCGTAATGCCCGGCCTGATGGACATGCACGTGCACCTGGAAAGTGAAACCAGCAAGGACGGCACCTTGAAACGCTTTACCCTCAACCCACCCGATGTCGCCTTTGAATCCACCCGGTACGCCCGCAATACGCTCATGGCCGGCTTCACCACCGTGCGCGACCTGGGCGGCAGCGGCGTGAATATTTCCCTCCGCAACGCCATCAACCGGGGAATGGTGGTGGGGCCGCGCGTCTTCACCTGCGGCAAGTCCATTGCCACCACGGGTGGCCACGCCGACCCGACCAACGGCTACCGCAAGGACATGCAGGGCGATCCCGGCCCGGCGGAAGGGGTGATCAACAGCGCCGAAGAAGGCCGCAAGGCCGTGCGCCAGCGCTACAAGGAAGGATCGGACCTCATCAAAATCACGGCGACGGGCGGCGTACTGAGCCTGGCCAAAGACGGCTCGGGGCCGCAATTCACCGAAGAGGAAATCAAAGCCATTGTGG
The DNA here is from genome assembly GCA_014379925.1 of Cytophagales bacterium. Lineage (GTDB taxonomy): Bacteria > Bacteroidota > Bacteroidia > Cytophagales > ES-bin-26 > ES-bin-26. The sequence goes on from JACMKY010000023.1 coordinate 7,797, forward strand.
ATATGGCCAAGGATTACGGTTTCAAGGTAGCTGCGCACGCGCACGGGGCGGAGGGAATGAAGCGGGCCATCCGCGCGGGGGTGACTTCCATCGAGCACGGCACCTACCTGGACGACGAAGCGATTGCGCTGTTTAAGAAGTACGGCACCTTCTACGTACCCACCATTCTGGCGGGGCGCACCGTGGCCGATTCGGCCAAGATACCGGGTTACTACGCCGCCATCGTGACGCCCAAAGCCCTGGCGGTGGGACCGCTGATCCAGAACACGTTTGCCAGAGCTTACAAAGGCGGCGTAAAAATTGCCTTCGGCACCGATTCGGGCGTGTCGGTGCACGGGCGGAACGCGCTGGAGTTTGAATTCATGACCGAAGGCGGCATGCCGCCGATGGCCGCCATCCAATCGGCCACCCTCGTTGCCGCCGAACTGGTGGGCATGAAGGAACAACTCGGCTCGGTGGAGGCCGGCAAGCTGGCTGACCTCGTCGCCACCGACGAAAATCCGCTGCAAAACATCAAAACCCTGCGCAACGTCACCTTCGTGATGAAGGACGGCGTGGTGTACAAGGGCGGGGGATTGGGTGAGTAAGGTAATTCAGTGGTTGGTAATTGGGTATTGGAGTGGGTAGACTGAATTTTGGGAGCGGTTATACCAAAATGAAATCCTGAGTGGCGCAACAGCATATATGCACTAACCCCATGCTTTGGCGCGGGGAGAAGGCCACCCACACTGGGCTTTAGCCCCTAATCTTGAGTGCCCGAGTGGAAGCCATAAGATTCTATCTTTCTGGTCTATTTCACGAAGCGCCGAAAGAGGGATACCGAGTGAAAGTCAAGGCTAAAGCCAATGTATATTTCGTCTTTCCACGGCATGAATGCCGTGGTTAACGCATCGAGGGGCACTTGGCAATCGCACGAATGCCGTGGTTAACGCGTTTGGAAAGGTAGTTGACTATGAGTATGAATGCCGTGACCCGAATGCCGTGGGTAACGCATCAAGGGAACACTTGGCAACCGCATAAATGCCGTAATGCGTTGAGGAAGGTGTTTGACGCAACCAGCTCAGCGCATCCGGAGGCATGTTGGGCATGGTTGACGCATTTAGGAAGGCATTCGAGAACGGACACGAAAGGGGCGATCAGTCGGCGTAAAACAACGCGGCTGGAGACCTGAAAACGGATATCGCAGTGTAAATTAATGCCTGGCAAATTTTTCGTTAAAGCTGGGGAAAACAGCATCTTCTCAATCGTTGCATTCCCGTTTCCACCACCCGCCATGACCGACCTCCGAATTGCCACTGCCCAGTTTGAGAACCGGAGCGGCGACAAAGCCTACAACCTCTCGGTGATTGACCAGCTGACCCGGCGCGCCAAA
>JACMKY010000226.1 GCA_014379925.1 Cytophagales bacterium
AAGTTTGCCTTCTCGACGAAGGATGCTTTAGCCTCCTCTCCGGAAACCCTCGGGTGGCAGTCCGCTGGGCGGCAATCCGCTGGGCGGCAATCCGCTTCGTCGTCTTTGCGCAGACCTGCACGGCAATCTTGCGGTTCTCATCGTCGGTCAAAAATACGCAGGTTGAATGGTTTTTTGAAAGGGACGATTGGGTATGAACGCCACGGATTTGTACGCGCGAAGATACGTTTTTCGGGCTACTTAGCCAGTAGCGGATGAAGGGGAATGCATCGACTCAGATCAGGCCGCTGGAGGGGCTTGAGAAAAACGGTAGGGCTGAAGAAGGAATGCGATGGGTAGGTTTGCCTTCAAGTAATCAGGAAATAGTTCACTTTGGCACTACCCCTTAATTAACCGGCAACCGGTTAACTTCTAACCGGTAACCATCATCACTCCGCCAGGTTGAACCGCAGTTGGAAGCCGAAGGTGGTGGTGCTGCGGCGGTAGGAACTGGTGATCAAGGGCTCGTTCACGTTGCGCTCAAAATAGACCTGCAGGTTGAGCCGCTGGTTGAGCATGTAATCCACCGTAGGCTTGAGCTGAAAGTTGACGGCGCCCGCCGTGATGGTATTGACCGGCGGATTCCTTACCAGCTGGCCGGTGGTGTCGGCCTGCACCGTCTCGGGCGTCCGCTGCACGGTGCGGGTGTCGCGGATGGTGAGGTCGAAACGGAAGTTCACCTGGTTTTTCAACGTAACCGTGCGGCCCTGCACCCGGAAGGGAATCCGCAGGTTCGACTTGCTGAAGCCGCCGCCCAGCACCAGGCCCTTGCTGCTTACCTCGTTAATTTGCGAGTTGTTGAGCGTCAGCGTCAGGCTCCGCTCCTGGCTGTATTCCATTCGGGCCGTGATCTTGCTCTGCGTCCGCACGTTAATGCCAATCAGGGGGGCGAACCGTTCGCTGATGTTGGCCTGCGTTACCACGTACACGGGAATGAATTCGCCCTTCTGGTTGAGCTTCGTGGCCGCCGGGTAGTCCTGCCGGCCGATGTACACCTCGTCGGTGCCGTATTCCTGCGAAGAAGTGAAACTGCCCACGGTGTAGGTGGACGTGTAGCTGTGCGTGAGGTTGACCTGGGAAAAGATGTTCTTCAACCCCTCCAGGCGCGCCAGTCCCGCGTAGTCGACCCGCCAGTTGGGCAACGGAATCTTGGGAAAGGCCGACAGGCTGGCCGTGAGCGGATCTTTGCCGCTGTAGGCCATCAGAAAAGCCGCCAGCAGCACGTCCTGCGAATTGAGGTTGTAGCTGGTATCGCCGGGTTCGAGGTTCTGCTGGGCCAGCAAGCGTTGCCGCACGGTGAACCGGTTCTGTTGAAAACGCGCGTACGAGGCCGACGCGTCGGGGTTTTTGCTGCTTTGGAAAGCGGTTTTGATCGAGATGAACGAAATGTCGTACGAGCCCGTCCGCACCGGGTTCAGGCTGGTGAAGGGGTCCGTGGACAGGGAATCGGGCCGGAAGAATTCCCGGTACTCGTCGGTTTGGGTTTTCTTGGCCGTCACTTGCACCCGGAAATCCTTGAAGGGTTCCAGGGCAGTCTGCAGGTTCAGGTTCACCACCCGGTTCTGGGTAAACTGGAAGTTGGACGTAGTGGCCCGCGACAGCAGGTTCTGGTCGGCCAGCCGGCGGCGGATGTTGCCGTTCTGGCTGCCCAGCACGAAGTCCCAGCCCGGGGCGCTGAATGAGCTGTCCAGCCCGAAGAAGCGCGGCTGGGGCAGAAATCCCGGCAACAGCGTCCCTTCCTGCACGTTGTAGGTGAAGTTGACCGACCGGACCGACATCAGGGTCCGCAGCGCGCCCTTCAGCAGTTTCAGCTCCCGGGGCTTTTTCTCCTGCGTGGTATCGTTGCCCAACGCGTTGGCGACCGGGCGGGCGGGCGGACGGCGGGCGGGCGGCGAGTTGATGGCCTTCAAAAACTTGAGCTTGTTGTAGACCTTGATCAGGTCCACCTTGCCCGTCACGCCCCGGTCGCGGACGTTCTGGATGTTGTTGCCGAAGAGCAGGCCCGTCGAATCCTCCTGGATCTGGTACGAACTGGCCGTCCAGGTGTAGCCCGCCCCGTAGGTCAGGTCGGCGTTGAGCCAGTCGGTAATGGGCAGTTTGTCGAGCGGTACCCGGTAGGTGAGGCCCACCTTCTGGTCGAAATTCTTCATCCGGCCCAGGTTGCGCAAACCGGTCCGCACCGAGTCGCGTTTTTCGCGGGTGTTCAGGTCGCCGAAGGGCTCGTCGATCACCGCGTTGGCCGTGGCGGTGTAGTCGAAGGCCAGGTTCTGCGAGAGGTTCCAGCGTACGTCGTAGAGGCGGGTGAAGGTGAAGTATTTTTCGAAGGTCGGCAAAATGCCCAGCGTCCCCTGCGGACCGTTGCGGAGCTGGGTGCGGATGAACTGCCGGTCCAGGTCGCCGCGAACCGAGACGCTGCTCGGACTCAGGCCCAGGTTGAAGTCCTTGAGCAGCTTCAGCCAGGGCGAATTGAGGAAGCCCACGTTCTTGAACGGCTCCAGGACCAGGGGCTTGTTGTTGTAGGTATAGGCCAGCGAACCCTTGTACAACCGCGAATTATACGACTCGACGAGGGTGTTGCTCTGCTTGATGTCGCTGTAGGCGTAGGTGGCCGACAGGTTCTCGATGTCGTAGAAATGGCTCTTCGCGTCGGGGTTGGTCTTCACCTTCTGCACGTTGGTGAAATTGATGCTCTGCCGGGTGGTCTGGTCGATCACCAGCCGGCGGTAGGCGTCGCGGGTGGAATCGGCCACCGGACCCTCCCCGAAACTCGCCAGCGACTGCTCGAGGCGCGTGTCGGGATCGAGCGGATTGAACCGGGGCGAAATGGTTAATTTTTCGTAGCTGGCAAACATCGGAATGCGCAGTCCCAACTGCTTGGGCAGCAGCTTATCCAGGGCCACCGTGCCCCCCACGCCCCATTCGCTGGTCGTTTCCCGCGCCCGTTCCGAAATCTTGTCCTGGAGTCCCCCGAAGCCGTAGGTCTGGATGCGGCCCGTGGCAGTGATGTTGGCGAAATCGGCCAGCTTGACGTTCATCCGTCCGATGGCCGCGTAGCCCCCCTCCTGGTCGAACTGGGAAGCCCGCAATTCGTCCACCCAGATGGTAAACGACCGGGGTAGTTCGTCCGCCGATTTGGGGTTCCGCATGCCGATCATGATGGTCTGCACCGCGCTCAGGTCGGGATTGCCCACCACCCGGATCCGGAAGCGGCCCTCCACCAGCCGGTCCGCCTCGTAGGGCACCAACCTCGAAATGCCCTTTTGGTTGCGCTCCGCCTTCGCATTCACCAGATCGGCGAAGGCCACGTTGATCTCGTTGTTGTCGGGCCACACGAAGCGCCGCAACTCGTCGCCTTCCGGATCCGGGTTGGCTACCCCCGCTACGGTGCCGGGGGTGATCTCGAGCGGCACTTCCACCTCGTAGTAGTTGTCGGTAAAGTCGGTCCCCACGCGAATGAAAGCCGAGGTCTCTCCGTTCTGCACCACCGCGTTCGGGTCGTTGCTCTCGGCGTGGATAAACATCCGCAGCCGCTTGTAGTTGATGAAGTCGAAGGCCGTGTTCTTGAAAATGGCGCGGGCGTCTCCGTCCTGGAGGCCGGTTACCGCCAGCCGGAGCGACTGCTCGTTGAGCGGGCGGTCGTTGAGGGTGGTGATGTCCTTGTCGCGGATGAAACCGGGCGGCAGCACGTAGGGCGTACTCGCCCCGGCCGACCGGTCCTGGTTGGGCCCGTTTTCCTCGATGTTCACCGTCTCTACCTTGAACTGCGCGTCGTAAGCCTCGGGAATTTCGACCAGTCCCTTGGCGGTCAGGTCGCCCTGGTAGGCCCGCCACTGGTTGGCCACCAACTGAAACTGGGCCATCCGCAACACCACCGGTTGTTGGAAATCGGTCAGGAACAGCCGCATGAACCGAATGGACTTGAAGCCGTTGATGGTACCTACCTTGCTGGTGAATTCCCGGATCGGTATGCGGAACTGGTACCAGCTCACGTTTTGGCCGTCGATGTTGTTGGTCACCTGGTCGATGATGTAACCCCTTCCCGGCTGGAGTTGACCGGGGCGCAAATCCACCTCGTACTGGTAGTACGATTCGATGTCGCTGATGGTGTTGTCGGTGTTGAGGTCTTCGTTGTCGGGCAGGGCCGACGAAGAAGCCGTGTAGTTCTCATTGCCCGTCACCTCGGGCGAGTTGCCTTCCAGCCCGTAGTAGTTCTGGTAGCGCTCGATCACCTTCGCATCCCGGGCGTCCAGCTCGGCACCCAGGTAATACTGGAAGTTGTCGGCCGAGGGGTCGGCCTCGATCTGGGCCCGGACGTTGGCGGGCACGCGGTTGAGGAAATCCGCAAACTTGGTTCGTTCCCCGGCGTCGTTGAGGCCGTCCAGGCCCACGTCTTGCTGCGAGCGGGCGGTGTTGGCAAAGGCGTTGGTCAGGTACTGCTGCTTGGTGACCCGTCCCCAGTTGTTCTCCACGGAAGTCTTGCTCACGTCGGCGGGGTTGTTGGGATCGGGCGGCAGGCCATTTTCGAACGCGTGCCGCCCGTCCTTGATGACGTCCTCGGAGATGTCACCCAGGTTGAAATACAGTTTTCCGCCGGTGGTGTTGGACGTGCCACCCGGCCGGTCCGGAACCCTGCCCCGCTCGCCGCCGATGAAAGGGTCCATCAGCCAGAACTCGATGTACTGCACGTTGGAATTGTCGAAGTCGATGTCGTAGGTGATGGCGCGGGTAAGGGCTCCCCAGTTGTCGCGCGGGCTTTTCAGTTGGCCCCCGCCGTCGAGATCCGGGTTGTAGTTGTAGGGCCCCCGCTCGGACGGAAAATACGCCAGGTCGAAGATTGACTGGGGAAGCACCACTTGTTGGCGCGCCTGCGAAGGAAAAATTTCCTGCGGCGGGATGGATCGTACGTAGTGGTTCTTGAAGTCATCCTCCGTCAGGTTGGCGGGCCTGCCCCGGCCCCCACCCCCCTCCGGGTAGTAAAACGCGTTGTCGATGTTGTAGGCGGAAAGCTTGGCGCGGCGGTAGGCGTAGCGCAAGTCGTTGGTTTCGGCGTTGGCTTCCCGAAAGAGCCCGGGGGTGGCACCCAGCCGCCACCGGGTAACCTGGCGGGTCAGGTCAAAGGGCGTCTCGGAGCCTTCGAAATCGTCGACGAAAGCGTTGCTCTGCGCCAGCGGGGCCACGCCGGGCATCAGCTTGGCGTACTCGCCGCTGAAGGTCACCGTCGAAACTTCCTTGGTTTGCAGAAAAGGCAGCAGGTCCACCAGCTTGGTGAGCATGCGCGAGTCCTTCTTGTAGTTGAGGTCCACCCCGAACATGGTATTGTTGGTGGGTTCGTTGCCGATGGCGATGCGCGTAACGGTGGGTCGTTCGCGCAGGCGAAAAAAGGTAGCCCCGAGGTTGATGTCCTTGCTCACTACGTAGTCCAGGCGCGTACCCAGGAGCGTCTTGGTCTGGTTGTTGAACAGATCCGGTTTCTCAAAATTGATCTTCACTTCCTGGCCCGAATTCAGAATGCCCTCGTTGATGATGCGCAGCTTGCCCAATTGCGCCTCCACGATGTAGTCCTGGCCGGCCACCAGTGGCACGCCCCCCGCCGTGACGCTGATGGAGTTTTCGTCCAGCCCGATGCCGGGCAGCAGGTACTCGTTGGAAGCCTCCGACTGAAAACTTCCCTTGATGAAGAATTTGTTCTTGGCCGCCACCTGCGCCGCGTCGGCCTGGGTCGAACGGTACAGGATGTTAAACACGTACTTGCCCACCAGGGCGGCCTCGTCGCGCTCAAAGCGGTACGGATTCAGTTTCCGGGCGGTGGGGTTGCCGGTGGTGTCAATCCAACTCCCGAAGGGTTCCAGCACCGGAAAAATGATCCGCCCGTTGCGGCTGTCCACGGTCACGCCCTCGATGTAATCGAAGTTGCCATCCGCGGGTGGGTCCAGCTGCGGGTTAAGCCGGTCCAATCCGAACACCTGCACCAACGGCCGTTCGCGCAGGTTGCGTCCTTCCTGCAGGTAGGGGTTGTCCACGCCGGTCAGGTCGTCCTTGTAGATGATGCGCAACTGGAATCCGACTTTATTGATCTGGTTGGCGTTGAGCGAGTAAACGTTTTTCATCATCAGGTCCCACATCGGCAGGGCCGTGTTGTTGCGGAGCGTCGACGACTTGAGCAGCTTCAGCAGAATCACCTCGTCGTCGCGGCGGGTGGAGTAGTCTTCCGTCAGTTCGCCCACCTTGTAGGTGCGTCCGTTGAAGGAATACTCGAAGGCCACCGCCAGGATCTCGTCGTTGCGCAGCGGGGTGTTGAGCGACACGTAACCCAACTGGGGATTGAACACGTATTCGGATGGCTGCAATTTCCGGGAAGAGCGCAGCAGCTCGAAATCCACCGCCTTCGTCAATCCGGAGCCAGACAGTACGTTGTTGGTTTCGTCCGCGTTTCGGAAGCCCGCCAGCCGGATAACGTTGTCGAACAAGCCGTTGGTGGCGTTGCCCACCGGCAGTTGGCGCCCGGGCGTGCCGACCAGCGGCGTGCCGGAGTTGTAAGGATTGGGTTCGCCCAGGTCGGCGAAGCCCACCACGTTGCGCAGCGTCTCGGTGTTGTTGTTGCGGTTGGTCACGTACACTTCCACGCGGGTGATGTTGACGCCGGAAGAGATGATCGGCAGGTTTTTCAGCGAAGCTTCGTATTTGCTGCGAAAATACTGCGAGAGGAAAAAGTGCCGGTTCTCGTCGTAAGCATCCACCCGGATCTCGAATTTCCGGGTCTGCACGCCCCCCTTCACCGTGATGCCGTCGGTTTGGGAACGCTGGTTGGCGGCGATCAGGCTGGCGGTGAGGCGTCCGAACTTGAGTTCGGTGCGGAAGCCGAACAGGTTTTGCGCCCCCGGAATGAGCGCGCTCCGGACGGGCATGCTCACGTTGCCAATCTCCACCTTCTGGATGATGTCTTCCTCGAAAGCCGTGTAATTGAGCTTGATGTTGTTTTCGAAATTGAAGCTGGCTTTGGTGTCGTAATTGGCCGTGATCTTCAACTTTTCCCCCACCTTTCCCGTAAAATTGACGCTGGCCTGCTGGTCGAAGAGAAAATTGCCGGTGCGCTGCTGGCGGACGGGAATGGTCGGGTTGTCGATGCGCTGGAACTGCCCGCCGAAGTTCAGGTTCACGGATCCGTTGGGTTGGAAATCCACGTAGCTGCCCCCGAACAGGCGGTCGATTACCGGGCCGGCGTAGATCTTGGGAATCATGCGCTTGTTGCTCACTTCGCTCTTGCCGTCGGCCGCTTCGGCCTTGGACCGCCAGTAGCTGCGCATCACCTGGCGGTCCTGGAGCTTGCTGAATTGCGCGTAGGTCATGGCAGTGGGCGGCCGGTAGTCCACCCCGCCCGCCCGCTCGTAGATCGTCACGTTTCCCGCCGAATCAGCTTGGTACTCGGTCTTTACGTTGGCAGGCGTTTTCAGCAGCAGGGGAGAAATGCCCGTGGGGTTGTTGAACCGGTCCCCGCGGCGGTCGCGGAGCCGGAAGGTAGGGCGGCGGCTGGGTTTGTAGGGGCGGAGGGTGTCGTCGGTGGAGTCGGCGGGCGTTGTCCGGTCGGCCAGCAACCCGCTGCCACGCGCGTACCCGTGGCGGGGCGGTTCCCAAGCCGACAGCCCGAGCACCAGGGAGACCACGACACCGCTGGCCAAAAGTATGGGATGCGTACTGTTCAATTATCAATTAGGATTAGCAATTCAGTGCTGAAGAAAGATCGGCGAGAGAAAACCGCTGGTGATCAAACTGGCCGTTTCAATCTACGGATCAAAAAACAATTGATAATTGGTCACTGATAATTGATCGTTGATTACCGAAGGGCTAGTTTGATGAGCTGTTCGACGGTGATCTCGTTGCCTTCCCTTTTCATAATGGCATCGATGCTCTTCTCGGCCGCGTTGCGGGCGATGCCCAAGGTTACCAAAGCAGATAACGCCTCCTGGCGAACACTATTGTTGGGGGTGACCGGAATATTGAACCCTCCCGTGGCCGCCGTCAGGTAGCTTTCCTTGCGGATTTTGTCTTTTAACTCCAGGATCACCCGCTGGGCGGTTTTGACCCCGATGCCTTTGATGCGCTGGATGGTTCCCAGGTCTTCCGACACGATTGCCTGCCGGATTTCGGCCGCCGACAGGGAAGAAAGCATCACCAGGGCCGTGTTGGGGCCGATTCCCGACACGCCGGTCAGGTCCAGGAAAAGCCGTTTCTCGTCCGGTTCGGCAAAACCGAACAGCGTGTGCGCGTCCTCGCGGATGCTCAGGTGGGTGTGCAGTTTGCAGCGTTCGCCCTCGGGCAGGGCGGCGTAAGTTTGCAGGGAAATGCGGACTTCGTAGCCCACCCCCCCCACGTCGAGAATGACGTATGCCGGGTCCTTGTGAGCGAGTTTGCCGTCGAGGTAGGTAATCATTTTTTAGTAGTCAGTAGCCAGTTGGCAGTTGGCAAAGGGAAAGAACGGGCAATGGGCAGTAGCGTCGTTGCATTGCAACCGGGCGGCGTTCCGCGAAGCAGGCAGTAGGCAAGGGGCGGTTAAGCAGTTCAATTACTCCTTAACCCTTCCAACCTCACCAACCCTTTCAATCCTTCTGCAATTGGGCGTCTACCACCGCGATGGCGACCATGTTGACGATCTCGCGCACCGAACTGCCCAGTTGCAGCACGTGGACGGGTTTGCGCATGCCCATCAGCACGGGACCAATGGCTTCGGCGCCGCCGATCTCCTGCAACAGCTTGTAAGCGATGTTGCCCGAATTCAGGTCGGGGAAGATCAGCGTGTTTGCCCCGCTGGTGGCCAGTTCGCTGAACGGATAGTTTTCGCGCAGCAGGCGGGTATTGAGGGCAATGTTGGCCTGGATTTCCCCGTCAATGATGAGGCCGGGGTATTTCCGCTTCGCTTTCCGGACCACCTCCGTCGCTTTCTCGGGCGATTCGCCCTTGCTGGAGCCGAAGTTGGAATACGAAAGCATGGCAATGCGCGGCTCGATGTCGAAAAAACGCACCCGCTCGGCGGTCAGGCCCACGATGTCCACCAGCTCATCCACCGTCGGGGTGATGTTGACGGTGGTATCGGCCAGAAAGTACGTGCTGTCCTTGTTGATGATGATGTACATCCCCGCCACCCGGTTCACGCCTTCCTTCACCCCGATCACCTGCAGGGCCGGGCGAATGGTGCGGGCGTATTCCTTGGTGAGACCCGAAATGAGGGCGTCGGCTTCGCCCTGCGCCACCATCATGGCCCCGAAGTAGTTGCGTTCGCCCATCAGGCGCTGGCCTTCGTCGAGCGTCACGCCCTTGCGCTGGCGGGTTTCGTAAAACAGCCGGGAGTATTCCCGGCAGCGGCCCTCGTCCTCCCGCGGGTCGAGGATGCGGCACCCGCGCAGGTCGAAGTGGTTTTCCTCGATGAGGGCATCGATGCGCCCGCGGCGTCCCAGCAGAACGGGAACGGCAATGCCTTCGTCCTGTAGGATCTGGGCCGCTTTCAGGATGGCAACGTTGTCGGCTTCGGCGAAAACGATGCGCTGCGGGCGTTGCTTGGCGCGGTTGATGATGCGGGTCATCAGCTTCTGGTCCAGCCCCACGCGTTGCTGCAGCTGCTGGTGGTAGGCGTCCCAGTCTTCGATGACCTTACGGGCCACCCCCGACGCGATGGCCGCCCGCGCCACTGCCGGGGAGATGGCCGTGATCAGCCGCGGGTCGAGGGGCTTGGGAATGAGGTAGTCCTTGCCGAAGGAAAGGATGTGGTTGTCGTAGGCTTTGTTGACCGACTCGGGAACGATTTCCTTGGCCAGGTTGGCGATGGCGTGCACGGCGGCCAGCTTCATGGCCTCGTTGATTTCGGTCGCCCGCACGTCGAGGGCCCCCCGGAAAATGTAGGGGAAGCCCAGCACGTTGTTCACCTGGTTGGGGTTGTCGGAACGCCCGGTGGCCATGATCAGGTCGGCGCGCGCGGTCGTGGCCAGCTCGTAGCTGATTTCCGGGTCGGGATTGGCCAGGGCGAACACGATGGGCCGGGGGGCCATCCGCCGGATGTGCTCGGGCAGCAGACAGTTGGCGGCCGAAAGTCCCAGGAATACGTCAGCGCCCTCCATCGCTTCGAGCAGCGAATGCACGGGCCGGTCGGTGGCAAATTCCTGCCGGGTATCGTCCAGGTCGGGGCGGTCCACGTGCAGGATGCCGCCCAGGTCGTTCATCACGATGTTTTCCTTCCGCGCTCCCAGGGCCAGGTAGAGTTTGGTGCAGGCAATGGCCGCGGCACCCGCCCCGTTGACCACGATGTTGATTTCCCCGATCTGCTTGCCCACCAGTTCGAGCGCGTTGAGCAGGGCCGCCGACGTGATAATGGCGGTGCCGTGCTGATCGTCGTGCATCACGGGGATGTTCATCTCGCGGCGGAGCGTCTGCTCGATCACGAAGCACTCCGGGGCCTTGATGTCCTCGAGGTTGATGGCCCCGAAGGTGGGTTCCAGGGATTTTACGATCCGGATGAACTCGGTCGGGTCTTCGCAGTTGATTTCGATGTCGAATACGTCAATGCCGGCGAATTTCTTGAACAGCACCCCTTTGCCTTCCATGACGGGCTTGGCCGCGTCGGGGCCGATGTTGCCCAGGCCCAGCACGGCCGTGCCGTTGCTGATCACGCCCACCAGGTTGCCCTTGGCGGTGTACTTGTAGGCATCTTCGGGGTTGGCGGCAATTTCCTTGCAGGGTTCGGCCACGCCCGGCGAATACGCCAGGGCCAGGTCGAGTTGGGTGCTGAGCATCTTGGTGGGCACCACTTCGATCTTGCCGGGCTGGCCCTGGGAATGGTAATTCAGCGCGTCTTCCTTCTTTATCTTGATGATCTGACTGGTCGGACTCATAACGGATTGGCGGACGGAGTGCCGGGCTTTAGCCCGGCAAACGTTGCCCGGCAACGTTTGTCGGGCAACGCTTGCCGGACAAAGCTACGAGGTTGCCGGTGAATTTATCCATCCCGGCGAAGAAGTGGGGTTGGCAAATTAAATTTCCGTTCGAACGGAAACCAACGGGCGCTTTTCGGTTATTTTTTCTTTACTTGCGCGGGTGAAGCGCTTTCCGACTGAGCGTTCACCGGCGTTTTTTTACCCGAAAATGCCTCAACAAATCCGTTGAAAAATACCCCGACGGCGTCGTTCCTGGCCGCAACCCTCGTACGGACCTTGCGTATTCAAGGTAGATTGTCTGACTCCCCGGCATGCCCTTCACCACCACCTCTTCGCCCGACCGGATTGAATTCAGCCGCAACCGCTTCCTGCAGGTGGCTACGGTGCTGTTCGTGGCCTTCTGGAGCTGGACGCTGATCGACGTGGCCGACCCGACGGACTGGACGCTGGAAAATTTGCCGGTTTTCCTGCTGGTCATCAACCTGCTCTGGAGCTACCGGCGGTACAAGTTCAGCGATCTGAGCTACCTGGTGATGTACCTCTTCCTGGCTATGCACGTTTACGGGGCCAAGGAAATTTACGCCAACAACGGCTTCGGCACCTGGTTGCAGCACACCTTCGGCTTCGCCCGCAACAACTACGACCGCATTGTCCACTTCGGTTTCGGCTTTCTGATCGCCTACCCCATGCGCGAGGCGTTCCTGTGGTGGTTCAGATTCTCGTCCCGGGTATCCCTGCTCATGCCCGTGGTGTTTGTGCTGGCGGCGGCGGCGCTGTACGAAGTGTTCGAGTGGGTTTTGGTGACGTTCTTTTTCCCCGAACAGGGTTCCAACTTTTTGGGCTTGCAGGGCGACGAATGGGACCCGCAAAAGGATATGGTCATTGCCCTGGTGGGTGCGCTGGCGTTGGTTGCGGTGATCGGAACCGTGAAAAGCCTCGCCCCCGCCAAGCAGCAGTCCACCCCCCTTTCCTCCCGGACGGGCGTGGCGAGGTAGGGAATGTCGAACTGAAGAACAAGGAACTCCGAATGTCGAAGTAAAAAATAATTCCCTCCTTCGACATTGGACATTCGGAGCGGTCCGCCGCTGCGGTTCTTCAGTTCGACATTCAATGTTCTTCCCCCAACTCCGATGCCCGTAGTTTCCTACAATATATTCCCCGCCTCATCCGATTATTGAGGTAAGCAACCCGCCCACCGTTCGGATGCTCCGTTGCTACTCCGATTGCGGGATGAACGGAGCGGCGACGTACATTTGCGCCGGCGTTCCTCCGAATCGGGGCGGCGCCTTTCAACCCACGTTCCGCCCATGGTGCCTTTCCAGCCCGACCGCTACTACCGCTCCTTGATTGAACACGCCCACGACATCATTGCCGTTATGTCGGAAGAGGGCGTTTTCCATTACTGTTCCCCTTCGGTGACGATGCACCTGGGCTACCAACCGGCGGAGTTGGCGGGCCGGAGCGGACTGGAATTCACCCACCCCGACGACCGGGACCTGCTGCGGCAACGGTTCATGGAGGTAGCTTGCCAGGTGGTTGTTTCGACGTTGACGGACGCCTCGACGCCCGGACAAGCCCTGCGCGGTACGTACCGGCTGCTCCGTCGCGATGGCACGTGGGGGTACTTCGAATGCACCGCCAAAAACCTGCTGCACGTGGAAGCCGTTCGGGGCATCGTGGTGGTGTTCAACAACATCACCGACCGCGTGGTCGTGGAGAAGGAATTGGTCAAGAAAGAAAAATACTTTCGCACCCTCATTGAGAACACCTTTGAAGTGGTGCTGGTCCGCGATGCGGACGGTCGCATCACGTACGTCTCACCTTCGGTGGAGAACATCCTGGGCTACCGGCCGGAGGAATTGCTGGGCGAGTGGGGCTTTTCCATTTTTCTGGAAGAAGACGTGTACGCGGTCATCGAGCTGGGCCGGAGCCTGTTCACTAAGCCGGGAGAAAGCGCCCCGCACGAAATCCGGTTGCGGCGGAAGGACGGACGCGTGATCCACACCGAATCGGTGGTCCGCAATTTGCTCGACGACGAAGCCGTGCGGGGCATGGTCATTAATTTCCGCGATATCACGGCCCAGAAAGAATCGGAGAGCCGCCTCCGCCTCAGTGAACGGTATTACCGATCGCTGATCGAGAACTCCAACGACCTGATTTCCATTTGTGACCAGAACGTAAACTTCTTCTACGCCAGCCCCTCCGTGGAGCGGACGCTGGGGTATTCCCCCGAGGAGTACCTCCGGCTCAACGGACACGGCCTTACTCACCCCGACTACGCGGAAGCCACCCAGCAAACTTTTTTGCGGGTTCTCGAGCAGCCCGGCGTACCCATTACGACTGAATTTCTCTACCGGCGCAAGAACGGCACGTGGGTGTTCCTGGAATCCATCTTCTACAATTTGCTCGACGACGAAGCCGTGCGGGGCGTGGTGATGGTGAGCCGGGACGCGGAAGAGCGCAAACGGACGGAAGAACTGCTCAAGAATTACAACGAGCAACTGGAACGGGAAGTGAACCGGCAGACCCACGAGCTGCAACGCAAGAACGAAAAACTCCACCAACTGCTGCACGACCTGCGGAGCACGCAATCGCAACTGCTGGAATCGGAGAAGATGGCTTCGCTCGGCCAACTGACGGCCGGAATTGCCCACGAAATCAACAATCCCATCAACTTCATTTCCTCCAACATCAGTCCCCTCCGGCGGGATATCGAAAGCCTCAAGAAAGTGGTGCGCGCCTACGAGTCGGTGGAAGGCCCGGCCAGCGGCCCCGACCGGAACGGGTACGTCCAGCGGGTGAAACAGGAGGTGGAATACGAATACGTCATGGACGAAATCGACTGGCTGCTGAACGGAATGCGCGAGGGCGCCGACCGAACCGCCGAGATCGTGAAGGGCTTGCGGAGTTTTTCGCGGGTGGACGAGAGCCAACTCCGGCTCACCGACGTCAACGAAGGAATTGAATCCACCCTTACCCTGCTGCAGAACAAACTGAAGGAAGGCATCTCGGTTCACAAACACTACGGCGCGCTGCCCCTCCTGGAAGGCCACCCCAGCCAGCTCAACCAAGTGTTCATGAACGTACTGGTCAACGCCATCCAGGCCATTCGGCCCGGCACTGGCCGGATCGACGTGACTACCGCCTACGAAGGCAACCACGTGACCATTGCCGTGCGCGACTCGGGACGGGGCATGCCGGAGGCGGTGCGGCGGCGGGCGTTCGAACCGTTCTTCACCACCAAGCCGGTGGGCGAAGGCACGGGCCTGGGCCTATCGATCAGTTACGGCATCGTTGAAAAGCACGCGGGCAGCATTGGAATCCGCAGTGAACCGGGGCAGGGAAGCGAGCTTCTGATTACCTTGCCGGTGGTGCAGCCGGATCGGTAAGCAAGAACGGAATGTCGAACCGATGAACCGCATCGGCGGACCGAAGGAATGTCCAATGTCGAAGGGTAGAATCGTTTTTTTACTTCGACCGGTTCGCCGCCGTCCGCGGATGCGGTGCGATTGGACATTGGGCGTTCTTCAGTTCGACATTTATTCCTTCCCTGTTCATCCATTCAAACTGGTCCGATGACAACCGACGAATACACCATCCTTTACGTAGACGACGAACCGCAGAACCTGATTTCGTTCAGGGCTTGCTTTCGCCGCGATTACCGCGTGCTCACCGCCGGGAGTGCCCGCGAAGGCCTGGTGGTGCTGCGGCAGACGCCCGTTCAACTCATCATCACCGACCAGCGGATGCCCGACATGACGGGTGTGCAGTTTCTGGAGAAGATCATTCCCGACTACCCCGATCCCATTCGCATGATCCTGACGGGCTTCAGCGACGTGGAAGCCATCATCAAGGCCATCAATACCGGGCAGGTATTCCGCTACATCACCAAACCCTGGGAGGAAAACGAACTGCGGATGACGATCGACAATGCCCTGAACCTGTACTGCCTCCAGCAAAAAAACAAGCAGTTGATCTACGATTTGCAGGAAAAAGTGCGGGAACAGGAGAAAACCCTCCGGCTTTTCCAGCGCTACGTGCCTTCGCCGATCGTTGACAAGGCGATGAGCGCCCCCGGGGACGCGGCCCTGTTCGAAGGGGAAAGCCGCCACGTGGCCGTGCTGTTCTGCGACATCCGGGACTTTACCGCGCTCAGCGAACGCATCGCCCCGCGCGAGGTGGTAAGTCTGCTCAACGCCTACTACCGCCTGATGTCGGATGCGGTGCAGCGGCACAACGGCTGCGTGAACCAGTACGTGGGCGACGAAGTGTTCGCCGTGTTCGGCGCGCCGGTTTCGAACCCCCAGAACGAAGCCAACGCGGTGATGTGCGCCCTGGACATGCTGGACCAGCTACGGACGTTGAATGAACAGCACGCGCCCAGGCTGGCCCGCGAAATCCAGGTCGGCATCGGCATCAACGCCGGGGAAGTGGTGGCTGGCAACCTCGGTTCCGACGACAAAATCGAGTACTCCATCACCGGCGATACCGTCAACACCGGCAAGCGGATCGAATGCCTCACCAAGGATCGTCCCAACTGCGTGCTTATCAGCGAAAGTACCTACGACCGGGTGAAGGACCTGGTTCACACCACCCGTTGGGAGCCGTTGGAGGTAAAGGGCAAACTCAACAGAGTCACGGTCTACGAAGTGTCGGGCCGGAAGTAGGCAAATGGACAGTAGGCAAATGGGCAGTTGCCAACTGCCCACCGAACTAATTTGCCCGAAGATGGATTGAGAAAAAAAGCCGTACGCGTATGAAGACTAAAACTACCCTTCCTCGTCATCCTTGGCGGCAGCTTGCCCTGATCGATCCCCGGCTGGACCAGTACACTTGGGTGGGCTGGTTGAAAATTCACCCCAGCAACCTGTTCATCCTGCCCTTCGCCGTAACGGTGCTGCTGGTTTACGCGGGCTTCACCCGTGGGCTTCACCTGGGAAGCGTGCTGAGTTCGCTCGTGGTGGGATTGCCGGTCGGCTACCTGATCGGGTTGATGGAGACCCACTCCCAGGCGTTGCAGCGGGTGTGCAAGCGCCGCCAGTTCGCCACCTTTCTGTTGACGAAGACGCTGCGTTTGTCGCTGCTCTTCAGCCTCTTGTTCACCCTGCTGATTCCGGCCCTCTTGCTGATCGACATGCAATTCCACTATTCGATGTTCGACGTCGGCCTGGCCTCCTTTCTCAAGCAGCAGTTCTTCGAGGTGCTGGCCATTTCGCTGGTGGTGGCGGGGTTGGTCAATTTCTTCCTCGAAATCAACCGGAAACTGGGGCCGGGCGTGCTGCTCAACCTGATCACGGGCCGTTACCACACGCCCCAGTCGCAGGAGCGCACGTTCCTTTTCCTGGACGTCAACAATTCCACGCCCCTGGCCGAATCGCTCGGCGACGTCAAGTTCAGCGAATTCCTGCAGGATTTCTTCTACGACATCAACGACACCATCAGCCAGTACGGGGGAAAAGTATACCAGTACGTGGGCGATGAAGTGGTCGTTTCGTGGAAATCCAGGCCCGGCTTCGTCGATAACCGGGCCGTGGAATGTTACCTGGCCATTCAGGAGCGCATCCGGGAGATTGCGGCGTATTACCGAACCACCTACGGGTGCGTCCCCGAGTTCAAGGGGGGCATCCACCGGGGAACGGTGGTAGTGGCCGAGGTCGGAAAAACCAAGTCGGAAATTGCCTACCACGGGGACGTGCTCAACACCACTTCCCGCATTGCCAACCTCTGCGCCACGCTGGAACACGACCTGCTGGTTTCGGACAAAGTGTGCGAAAATATGGTTCCCGATCCTACCCTGGCTGTCGAACCCCTGGGCAGCTTCTACCTGAAGGGCAAGTCGCGCGGGGTTACCCTGTACGCCATCAGCCGGGCCGCTACGCCGGACGCCGCAACCGCACCGGCCGTTTCAACCGGGCGCAACGCCCCGCCGGAATTGAACGCGGAACCATCCGTCCATCCTGCCGTCAGGAATGACTTGGCGGTTCCGACTTCTTCCCTGCAAACCGAGGAGTGGGCCGAATCCGCGGGTGTCCGATGAAGCGGTCCGTCGGCCCCGCTCTCCGTTAATCCATTTTTCATGTCATTACCCAACCCCTACTTCAACCGTGACCTGAGCTGGTTGTCCTTCAACTACCGCGTTTTGATGGAGGCCCGGGACCCGGAAGTTCCCTTGGCCCAACGGATCAGGTTCCTGGCCATCTTCTCCTCCAACCTTGACGAATTTTTCCGGGTGCGGGTGGCCTCCCTGCGCACCCTGACCGGCATCAAGCGGAAGAAACTTCAGGCACAGCACCTCGACTTCGATCCGCGGGAAGTACTGGCCAGCATCCACGACACCGTGGATGAGCACCAACGGGAGTACGGACGGGTGTTTCGCGACCAGATCCTGCCCGACCTGAGGCGGCACCGCGTAATCCTCTACCAGGAGGAACCCCTGCGGGAGGAACACCAGCACGAGGTGAGCCGGATTTTCCGGAGCAAGGTGCTCTCCTACCTGCAACCCGTGTTCATCGGGGCGGGCAACCGTTCCAAAGATACCCGGAAACTCCCCTTTCTCGACAGCAAGACGCTTTATTTTGCCATCAGTCTCCGACGGCGGAACAGTCCGGGACCGAGTCCGGGACCGAGTCCGGGAGAGTCGGCGTCCGGAGGAGAGACTACGTTCGCCTACCTCAACATTCCTTCCGACAAGTTGACGCGTTTCGTGGAGCTGTCTCCCCTGGATGGCTGCTTCTACTACGTGTTCATCGATGACATCATCCGGGCCAACCTGGGGGTGGTGTTCCCGGGCTACGAGGTGCTGGGTTGTTTCAGTTTTAAGCTCAACCGCGCCGAAGACAACGGCATCGACGACGAATACGACGGCGACCTGGTAGAAAAAGTGAAGGCCCAACTCGACAAACGCAAGACTGCCCCCCCCATCCGCTTTCTCTACGACGCGGGAACCCCGGCGGAACTGCTCGCCTTGTTCACGCGCCTGTTCGATTTGCACGACGACGACCTGATGCCCGGCGGTCGCTACCACAACCTCAGCGACCTCACGAAATTGCCGGTTTCCTCCAAGCCCGGTTTGGCCGAGCCCGCGTATCCGGCCCTGGTACGGCCGGAACTGGAAGCGAGTGAGTCCATGTTCGACGCCATTGACCAGCAAGACCGCATCATCCACTTCCCTTACCAGTCGTACGATTACGTGCTGCGCTTCTTCAACGAAGCGGCCATTGACCCCTTCGTGTACGAGATCAAGGTAACGCTCTACCGCATTGCTACCAACTCCCTCATTGCCAACGCCCTCATCAGCGCCGCCAAGAATGGCAAGCGCGTAACGGTGTTCGTGGAAGTAAAAGCCCGCTTCGACGAAGCCAACAACCTGCGGTGGGCGAAAGAAATGGAGGAGGCCGGCATTCACCTCATCTACAGCATTCCCGGCCTCAAGGTGCACGCCAAAGTGGCGTTGATCAAACGAAGAAATCCTTTCGGCGTACCGAGTGTGAAACACTGGGATTACGCCTACTTCGGCACGGGCAATTTCAACGAGGTGACCGCCGGGGTATACGCCGACCATGGGCTCTTCACCTGTCACCGCGGTATGATCAAAGAGATGGAAAAAGTATTCCACTACCTGAAAAAGCAGAAGGAAGTGCGCCGCCTCCGACACTTGCTCGTGGCGCGCTTCAACATGCAGGACAAGTACTTGGCGTTGATCGACCGGGAAATTACTTTTGCCGGCCAGGGGGAGCCGGCTAGTCTGATTATCAAGCTCAACGGGCTGGAAGAACGGACAATGATCGACAAACTCTACGAAGCAGCGCGGGCGGGCGAAAAGGTGGACCTGATCATCCGGGGCATTTGCTGACTGGTGCCCGGGGTGGCTGGCTTGAGCGAGAACATCCGCGTCATCCGGCTGGTGGATCAGTTTCTGGAACACGGCCGGGTGGCAATCTTCCACAACGGCGGGGAAGAAGAAATGTACCTGGCCTCCGCCGACTGGATGGATCGTAACCTGCACCGCCGGATCGAAGTGGGGTTTCCCGTGTACAACCCGCAGGTGAAAGCGGAAATCCGGCAGATCATTGACTTCCAACTGAGCGACAACACCAAGGCGCGTCAGCTCGACGCGCAGCACCAACACCAGGAAGTAGATCGCCCCCCGTCGGAGACTACCCCGGCCGTGCGCGCCCAAACCGATACGTACGCGTGGCTGCGAAAGCAAGAATGGTGAAATTAATTACGAATTACGAATCCGGAGTCAACCTAATTGATCGTTAACATAGCGTAATTCGTAATTCGTAATTCGTAATTCGTAATTCGTAATTCGTAATTCGTAATCGATATATGTTCTTTGAAACCGATTTGTTGAGAAAAACCCGGGAACACGCCGAATCCCTGCTTTCGGAGCGCACGACCGGGCGTTTTCCTTACCACAACCTCGACCATACCCGCGAAGTGGTGGAAGCGGCCAACGAAATCGGAAAACGAAGCGGCCTGGACAAGAAAGACCTGGAAACCGTATTGATTGCCGCCTGGATGCACGATACCGGCTACTGCAACCAGGTCACTGAACACGAAGAAGCGGGTGCCGAATTGGCGCGGGACTTTCTCCAGCAAAACGGCAGCGGACCCCACCGGATCGAAAAAGTAGTGCATTGCATCCGGGCGACCAAAATGCCGCAACAGCCCGAAGGCCTCCTGGCCGAAGTGCTTTGCGACGCCGACTTGTACCACCTTGCCACGGCAGAGTATCCCCGGAAAACGGAAATGATGCGGCAAGAGTTTGCCACGGTGAAAAGCCAGCCAATCAGCGAAGAAGAGTGGGAGGAAATCAACGTCCGTTTCCTGCGCGACCACGTCTACTTTACGGCGTACGGAAAAACCGAATTGCAACCCCGGCAGGACAAGAACCTGCGGAAACTGGAAAAGAAAATCCGCCAACGCCGCGCGTCCACCGAACTGCCTTCCGGAGCCGCGGAAGAACTGGTGAAGGAGAATCAGAAGCTGAAGGCTAAGTTGGAAAAGGAAAAAAACAAGCTGGGGCGGGGCGTGGAAACGATGTTCCGGACCACCTCCACCAACCACTACCAACTGAGCGACATGGCCGATAACAAGGCGAACATCATGATTTCCATCAATGCGATCATGGTCTCCCTGATCGTGTCGGTGATGATCCGCAAGTTCGAGGAGTTTCCCAACCTCATCCTGCCCACTGCCATCCTCACGACCGTGTGCCTGCTGACCATCGTGTTCGCGGTGCTGGCCACCCGCCCCCGGTTTACCAGCGGCGTTTTTACCCGGGAAGACATTCATAACCGAAAAGCGAACCTGCTTTTTTTCGGTAACTTTCACCGGATGAACCTCGAGGACTACGAATGGGGCATGCTGGAGATCATGAAAGACAGCAATTTACTCTATACCAGCATGATCCACGATATCTACTTCCTGGGCAAGGTGCTGGGACGCAAGTACAGCCTGCTGCGCATCTCCTACACCATTTTTATGTACGGATTCGTATTCTCCGTCCTCTGCTACGCCGTTGCGCTCACCTTCTTTCCGGTGTATTAGCGGCCACCCGGTGGTGGTTAGCCGTTGAGCACTCAGTTCGAAACGACCAATCCTTTTTGTTTAAACAATTGACCGTCAGACTTTTCACAACCCATAAATAACCTCGCTGCAAGGCAACGAGGTCACCACGACTTACCAGTGCTTCCGTG
>JACMKY010000024.1 GCA_014379925.1 Cytophagales bacterium
CATGCCCATCGTCGGCATTGCGGGCGAGGTGGATTTCAGCAACCAATACTTTCCCCTGTCCCGGCAAGTCAGCGACCGGATGCGGCTGCCCGACGGCGGTACTTTGACCCTCGAGAAAGCCCGGGAAATCGGACCCGTATTCGCCTGGGGCAGCTTCGTCACCGTCCTCATCAACTTCCTTATCCTGGCTTTCATCATTTTTCTGCTGGTACGGGCGATGAACCGTTTAACGCAGCGAAAGGCCGCCAGTCCGGCCATCCCGCCCGCTCCCACCAAGGAGGAAGTCCTGCTGACCGAAATCCGCGATGCGCTCCGCCGATAGCCGATGGGCCAACGGCCGTTCTCATCCGGCACCGGGCCGCCGGGCCGGGAAAGCCGGCAACCGGGTAAAGGGAACCGAGGGAATGATTCGCGACGGGTAGTTGTTAGCTGGCCAGCGCCCTTTTGGGGCGTCTCCGCGGCGCCGCCCATCCTGCGTCAGCGCATTGGCGGTGGTCAGTTTCAACTGACGAAGGAGGCTGGTCCGGCGTTGGCTTTACTGCCTTGCCAATTCCCTCCGCCCGCCCCAGAAAGAGATTTCCAGTCCGTTAAAACCTGATGAACCACGCCGAGCGTTTTTTTACCGAACTCCAGCAGTACAACCAGTCGGCTTGCCGGGCCATGCCGTCCAAGCTGCACGCCCAGCGGTTTACCGACGACCTGATCAATTTCCTGTTTCCGGTCTTCATCGGGCAGGATTTTTCGCTCGCCCAGGCCGGGGTGAACTGGCAGCACCTGCAACGCCAGTTTCGGGAACTGCTCCTGCCCCTGAAGCACCAGCTGCCCGCGGCCGCGGAGGAATTGACCGAAGCCTTCTTCGAAGGAATACCGGCCATCTACCAAAGCTTGCTCAAGGACGCGGAAGCCATCCTGCGGTTCGACCCGGCCGCCAACTCGCTGGAGGAAATCATCGTAGCTTACCCGGGTTTCTACAGCATTACCGTGTATCGGTTGTCGCACCGGTTGCACACCCTGCGCATTCCGATTCTGCCGCGCCTGGTTTCCGAATACGCCCACGGGCGCACGGGCATTGACATTCACCCCGGCGCCCGGATCGGCGAATCGTTTTTCATCGACCACGGTACGGGCGTGGTAATCGGCGAAACCTGCGTCATTGGTAATTGCGTAAAGATCTACCAGGGCGTCACCCTGGGGGCCCTCAGCGTGGAGAAGGCGCTTGCCCACACCAAGCGGCACCCGACCCTGGAAGACAACGTGATCATTTACGCGGGCAGTACCGTGCTGGGCGGCCAAACCACCATCGGCCACAATACCGTGATCGGCGGCAACGTGTGGCTCACCGAAAGCGTACCTCCCTACTCGGTGGTCTACCACAAGAGCGAGGTGCGGGTACGCGACGCCAGTCCCCACCCCGAACCCATTGATTTCAGCATTTGAACGACGAATGATGAAGGGTTGCTGATCGGTAATTCGTCGTCTTCAACCCTACGTACCTTTTTAACGCTACCTACTCTTCCGACCCTCCCATGAAAGCAGACAACATTTTGCAAACCATCGGCAACACGCCCCACGTGCGGATCAACCACCTGTTTCCTCCGCACGTTACCGTGTACAAAAAGCTGGAGCGGGCCAACCCGGGCGGCAGCATCAAGGACCGCATCGCGCTTTCGATGATTGAAGACGCCGAACGCCGGGGACTGCTCCACCAAGCGAGCGTCATTGTGGAACCGACTTCCGGCAACACGGGCATCGGCCTGGCGATGGTCGCGGCCGTCAAGCGTTACAAGCTCATTCTGGTGATGCCCGAGTCCATGTCCATCGAACGGCGGCGGATTATGGCCGCTTACGGGGCCACCTTTGAACTGACGCCCCGTGAGAAGGGAATGAAGGGGGCCATTGAGAAAGCCACCCAGATGGTGGCCGAAAACCCCAACGCCTGGATGCCCGCGCAGTTCGACAACGAAGCCAACATTGAAATCCACCGCCAAACCACCGCCCAGGAAATCCTGGCCGACTTTCCCGAGGGGCTTGACTACCTGATCACGGGCGTGGGCACCGGTGGACACATCACCGCCGTGGCGGAAGTATTGAAGAAGAAGTTTCCAAACTTGAAAGTCTTTGCGGTCGAACCCGCCGCTTCGCCGGTCATTAGCGGAGGCCAGCCCGCTCCGCACCCCATCCAGGGCATTGGGGCCGGGTTCATTCCCCGCAACCTCCACACCGACCTGCTCGACGGCGTGATCCAGGTGACCAAGGAGGAAGCTTACGAGTATACCTTGCGGTCGGCCCGGGAAGAAGGCCTCTTCATCGGCGTGTCGTCGGGGGCTTCGCTGGCGGCGGTGGCCAAAAAAATTCCGGACATGCCGGCCGGCAGCCGCGTGCTCACCTTTTGCTACGACACCGGCGAGCGGTACTTGTCGATCGAAGGCTTGTTTTGAGCGGTCCACGAGGAGACTCGCCTGGGCGGCACTCCGCTAAGCCGGCGCCGGAATGATTGCCGGAAGTTAGCGGGTTACTACCGAAGCGGTGCCCAGGCCGGTTCGATTGTTGAAACATCGATCGGCAGCGGGGTGCGCCGGGTGGCAAGTCAAGTGAATTGTGTTCTTTATATTAACGAACCGAAACCACATGGGAAGCCCGCAGTTAAATCGCCCTCACTATTCCGTCGCTGAATACGAAAGCCTGGCTCAATCGGCCAAGGAAGGTGAACGGTACGAGTACCGGGATGGTATACTCATCTCCTTCTTGGATGAGTATACCAGCGCCGACCACAATCAGGTCGTACAGAACGCCGCCGACCTGCTCAAAGTGCATTTTTATCCCCGGGATTGCCGGGTGTACACGGAGAATGTTCGCTTGCAGGTGAGGGAGGACGGGGAATACCGGCTACCGGACGTGATGGTCACCTGCTCGCCGCGGGATCGGGAATCGAACGACTGTAAACGTGATCCCGTTTTGCTGATTGAAGTGCTTTCACCCCGTACCGCCATCCAGGATTTGGCCGTAAAAGCGGATTCCTACCGGGGCCTATCCACCTTGCTGGTGTACCTGGTGATTAATCCGGCCGAAACCTGGGTCCGGGTGTACGCCCGGGACGAGAACGGGGGTTGGTTGACCGACGTAGCTTACACGAACATTTCCGACTGCTTCACCCCCCCGGGTTGAAGTCAACCCTTTGCCTGGCCGATTGGTACCGGTTTGTCGGGTAAAATGACCACGCACCCGGGCTACGCAAGTTAAGGTTGGATTCCAAGCGTTACCCACCGCATCCGTAGCTTTTCCGAGTGGTCGCTGGCGGTTCCTGCCAAAAAATAAACCTCCTCAAAGGAGATAAAACTTTGCCTAACAGTCGCTGACCTCCTACTGGTCCGGCCGGTTCGGCAACTTCCCACTGACGTTCTTGGCCAAGATGATGTAAACCGGTCTGAACCGCGGACTTTCGTAGCTTCGGCAGATGGCATTCTCTCCACCGGACGAACCGCGATTCATCCCGCTCATCTCCGACTATGGCTTCAATGCTACTTTCGGCAATGCACTTAACCGCCCGTTTCTGCGCTGAAAGCGCTCATTAAGTTTGGATTGTACCCGCTCATAGGGGTTGAATGAAACGCAACCTTCCAAAAATGCCCAACCGGAATCCGTTCACCGGTGGGCGATGGGATCGGGCGTTCCGTCCGGGTCGTTGCGCACGTAGCCGTCCGTCCGGAGTTTACCGCCGTTGAGCAGCAACAGCCCCGCCACGTGGGGAGCCGCCATGGAAGTGCCGCTCAGGTAGGCGTACCGTCCCTCCTTGTGGGTGGAAAGTATCCGCACGCCGGGAGCGCAGTAGTCCACCTCGTTGCCGAAATTGGAGAACCTGGCCCAGGCACCCGTGCTGTCCATTGCCGAAACGGTGTACACGTTGGCGTTGTTGACCCGGCTCGGCGACCCCAACGCGGCGCTTTTCGCGTCGTTGCCGGCTGCCACGGCGAAAAAAATGCCCCTCTGCGCCGCCCGGGTCACCTCGTTGTCCAGGGTTTGGGAAACGTCGCCCCCGAGGCTCATGTTCACCACGTCGCCCGGCTTGCCGTTTCGGTAAACGTGCCCCACGGCGGCGATCACGTTCGACAACCGGCCCTCGCCCACGTTGTCCATCACCTTCAGCGAAACCAGTTGGGCGTTGGAGGCCACGCCCAGGGTCCCGATCCGGTTGTTTTTCGCCCCGATAATACCCGCCACGTGGGTGCCGTGGCCATTGTCGTCGTCGGGCGTTTTGCCGCTCACATACGACTGGCTCCGGGCGGCGTCCACGTTCAGGTCGGGGTGATCGAGGTCGATGCCGGTGTCGATCACCCAGGCGGTTTTGCCAGTGCCGTCGCCGTAGCCCACGCGGTTTACGCCCCAGGTGATCCGCCGCGTATCCGCCACGGTGAAACAAGCCGAAATGGACAGGATCCGGTCGGGTTCGACGTGGGCGACGGCGGGATCGCGCCGCAGGTCTTCCGCTTCCGCCGGGGTCAGCTTGCCCGCGAAGCCGTTCCCGTATCCCGTCAGGTCTTGCCGGATGGCCGAAGCGGCGATCCGGTGGCGGGCCAGCAGGCTGCTCGTCCGCGAGCGTACTTCGAGGCGGGCGTTGGCGGCGGAAACCGGTTCTTTCCCGTCGGTCTGGTAGGTAACGATGTATTCTCCCTCGATGATCCGGCCGTTGGCGGCGGAAGCCTGGGTGAGGCATTCGTCGGCGGGCTTGACGGCTTCCTCATTTTCCGGCCGGCTACAGGCCCCCAACAAAAAGAAGGCGATCCCCCATTGGGACGCGAAACGGACTACTGACTTCATGCAAAGGCGTGGTTAGCGTGAAATGCGTAGAGGTTTCGAATAGGGGAAGCCGAAAGGGTGGTTGGAATCTACCAGGTAACGCACCAGGGGCTAACCAAGTATACGATGATCGGCATTTTGAGTCCGGAACGGGTCAACGGACGGAAACCGGGCCGGAACGTTTTTCGTCGTTTCGGTTATTTCATACATCCCGGCAGACTTTGTTTCCAACCAATCGTTTCCGGGCGCGAATTTTGATCGTTAGTTTTGCGCTTTCCGGGGCTCACCCGCTCCTCACCATTCCGTGGTTGATCATGAAAAAACAAGGTTGGCTCCTTTTGATTGCGGTTGGGTTGGTCCGGATTACCGCCTCCGCGCAATTGCCCGACAGCACGCGGCTTCGTCTGGTAGTGCCGGTTCGCGCGGGTTGGAACGTGGTTCGGGAAGGGGAGAAGCTGGAATTTCGTCTGGAGGCCACCGGCGACAGCAGCCGCCGTCATACGTTCGGCCTCCCGTCGGCCGAATTGCCGGGCGTTCGTTTCGATTCGGCGGGCACGTTTTCCTGGACCCCTCCCTACGATTTCGTGGATCGTCTGCAGGCCAACCAAACCACCCAGCTGGTGTTCGAGGTTCGGAATGACCGGGGCGAAACCGCCCGTCAATCGGTTGACATTCAAGTGGTACCGGTAAACCAAGCTCCGGTTGTGGGGGAGTTGAAAACGCTCTACGCCCAATACAACGTGCTCAATACCTACCAGATCGGGTCCGAAGCGGTGAAAGACCCCGACAACGATCCGGTCGTTTTCATTGCCGTGGATGAGCAGATGCCGGAAGGCGCTAAACTGTCGGGTGCGGGCGAATTTACCTGGAAGCCCTCGCTGGGTCAATTCAACCAATTGAAGGCCAAACCGATCACGCTGGAGTTTCTGGTGGAAGACCAGCCGGGCAAGGCCCAAACCAGGGGAAAGTTCCGAATCGACGCCACCCAGATGGACCTTCCCCCGTTGATTACCGTGGCCCCCGCCCTCGACCGGATGCGCGGCAACGAGGGTACCACCTTCCACCTGGGATTCTACCTCTCCGATCCCAACGGCGACGACAACATCCGTTCCTTTGACTTTGTTTCGCAAGATGCCCGCGTTCCTAAACCGGCCCTGCGGCAGAACACGCCTACGCAATACGAATTCATCTGGCAGCCCGACTACACGTTCATCGGTGAATCGCGCGATTCAATGTCGTTTGACCTGACTTTCTTCGTCATCGATAAAACCAACAAGCGCGAAGAGAAACGCATCCGCGTGACCGTCCTGGACACGGAGAACGAACAGGAAAAAGACCGCCAGTTGTACCAAAAATACCGCACGGCCCTGGCCAGCGCCGCCGACCTGCTCGATCAGTTGAAGGAGAAGGAAAAAGAACTCAAGAAGGAATGGAAGGATGCCAAGCAAGGCAAGAAGCGCCGCTCCATCGTCAATGCTTCACTGGGAGCCGTCACCGGCATTTCGCCCGCTTTCCTGGAAGGCGATCCGCAGAAGGTGGTGTCCAGCGTGGGCGGCACCACGGTTCTGACCATGGGTACCCTGGAAGCCACCAATGTGATCGGCAAATCGCAGGGAGAAATCGTGGAGAAGTTGAACGGCGTGATTGAAAAGAAAAACGAACTTCAGACCAAAGGCGACGCGTTTGCCCGGAAGTACGTGCTCAGCTCCACCCGCCGGAATCCGGCGTTTTCCAACGAACAGCAGGATTTCCTGGGCCTCATGAGCCTGAGGGCAACGCTGGCGCTGGAGTTGGATGCCAGTACGAAGAACAACCGCAACCAAGGTGACAGCCAGATCAGCCGCTCCTTCAAGGACTTCATTCCGTTCCGCGAGTAAAAAAACCGTCCGCTTCGCCACGGAGCAAAGCAAACGGGCCTGACCAAAGGGGACGATCCGTCAGAGTACGACGACCGAGTTTTCAATGCCCAAATCAGTGGACACGTACTTGTCCGCTTCCCAATCGTTTTCCCAGCGGACTCCGTCCACCAGGTAACGGAAAGCGTACTCCCTACCTGACTCCAGGTCAATGCTGGCCGAGAACCCGCCGTTCTTGGATGCTTTCAACTCGAGCGCGTTGGACGGGTCCCAATTGTTGAAATCACCCAGCACCTGCACTTGCTTGGCTCCCTCAGCGGCAGCCGGCGGAAACTCAAACGTGACTTTGCACACGGTTTTTCCTTTGGCAGTTTTTTTCTTGATCATCCTTTTTTTGTTATCGGTTCAATAATGACACTCACCACAAAGGCGTTAGCCGCCCCCTACAGCCGTAAAGGTAAAAGTAGTTTCTTCTATTCCAATCGGTTTACGGGGCAATTCCCCGTTAAATGCGTATCCCGGACTAAAAATCCGGTAAAACAAAGGGCTTCCCGAAGGCTGGACAAGCTTTTAAAGCAATTTTGAAGTCAGGGTGCGGTTCCACGCCGGGCGAGCAGCTTGCTCGCCCGGAAGGCAGCTTCGAAACCAGCCAACTGGGATGGGCGAACAAGCTGTTCGCCCTACACCGCAATCGTAGCGCCCAAAGAGAGGAGAGCCGAGAGAGCGGTGCCCGGGTTTTAAAACCGCCGCAAGAAGCTTTTTTGCAATTTCCGGAATGGTCTTCACTTCTTCTTTCCGCCGCCGTCCTGTTTGTTGACCGTCGCCCAGGCGATTGATTCGGCTTTCTCTGCCGGCACGCCCTTTTTTTCGTAGCCCTCTTCGATGCGTTCGGCTTGACGCTTTTGCTTTTCCGTGTAAGCTGATTTGTCTCCGCGTGGCATGACTATTCGGGTTAGGTGGAGTTTCAGCGATTACTACGCAAATCCGCGAAGGCAGGTTGGCCCCCGCCGACCGGTCTACGCGACCCGGTCTGCGCGACCCGGCAAGAGAACCACCGGGAATCTTACCCGAATGGGAAACAATTGCTTTTGCTCACCCGGTTGAACCCGCGCTTGGTTAAGTTTGGTTACCATTCAACGAAGTTTTTACACCGTCGTTTTTTACGCTCTCAACCCACTCACTTCCGTATTCCGTGTCACTCCTTCCAACTGCGTTCGCTTTCCGTTCCTTCGTTTTCAAGATTCTCACTTGGTCAACGTTTTTCGTTTGTCTGACCGCGGAGGCGTATGCTCAGAAAGCGATGAAAAAGCTGTACTACAGCGCGGAGAAAAACTTGCTTTCGGGCGACACTGCCGCCGCCGTCCAGCACCTGCGGCAAGCCGTGGCGCTCAACACCAGTGAGGCCGAAATCCACAATGGCAACGGCTACATCAACTACCTGTTGAAAAACTACCGCGCCTCGCTCGACGAACTCAACCGAGCCATCCGGTTGGAAACCGGCTACGCACCGGCTTACTGTAACCGGGGCATGACCGAGACGAAGCTGCAATTGTACCGCGAAGCCATCGTGGATTTTGACATGGCCTTGCGCCTGAACCCGTACCTGTTGGATGCTTACCTCTACCGGGGCGTGGCCAAAAGTGAGTCGGGCGACCCTCGGAATGCCATCGAGGATTTCTCGACTATCCTTAAACTGCAACCCGAAAACGCCGAAGCCTACCACCAACGGGCCGTGGCCAACGGTCGGCTGGGTAATTACCTCAAACAAGTCAACGATTTTCACCAGGTGGTGCTGCGGCGGCCCCATGAGGCGGAGGCCTACCTCAACCGGGGCTTGGCCAAGAGCAAACTAGGCAAGTACGCCGAAGCCCTGGAAGACTACGAAATTGCCCTGGAACTCGAACCCGACAACCAGCAAGCCCGCCAATTGAAGCGCCTGGCAAGCAGCCAAGCGAGGTAGATTTCGGTAGCCAGACCGAAAAAACGCGGGGAAAGATTAGATTGTTCGATCGATACTGGGTATTTTGCGCGGACGAAAATGCGTCCGGAAAGGCGAAGGGACCCTTCGACAACCCCGATGACGCCGCGAACCCGGCGCGCAAGGCATTTTTCCACGAATGTTGAAAGGCCAATGAAACAGTTTATGGTTGAAATTATGCTTTCCCCGCACCTGGGAACGGAATTCATGGAGATTGTGCCCTACCACCGTTTGTACATTAGCGAATTGATGGAACGGGGGGTCATCTCTACGTACGCCATCAACACCGAACGGACCATGGGCTGGATCAACATGAAAGGCCAGGACGAAGGGGAAATCGAATCGTACGTCCGGAAGTTTCCGATCTTTAAGTTTCTTACCTACGAAATCAGCGAGTTGATGATCTTCGACAACGAGGCGTACCGCATTCCCAAGATGAGCCTCAACTAGACGGTGAACGGTGAAATGATTCACTGAAAATCCCGAATGCCCAGCCAGGAAGCCCCGCAAGACGCCCACTTGCGGGGCTTTTTGGTTACTGACCGGTTTTTACCGCAACAACCAAGTTTCCGAGCGATTTATTCCCCCACTTCTTTTCGCCTAACCGACTGACCCATAGTATTTAAGCGCCAACTGCCTGCCGATTGCCGGTTGCGGACTGCCGGGTTGCTGTAATGAGTTCGTCGCCGGGTCGTCTCTCCCTTTGAAATGGATCTGCAAGCCTTCAAGCAACGGGTACTTCCTACCGGGGATCGGCTTTACCGCCTGGCCAAACTATTCCTTCGCAACCGGGAGGAAGCGGAGGATACCGCGCAGGAGGTGCTGTTGCGGCTGTGGAACAACCGGCAGCAACTGGATACCTACCACAGCGTGGAAGCCCTGGCCGTGAGCATGACCCGCAACCTGTGCCTGGACAAACTGAAGTCGCAGAAAAACAAACCGATGGTCGACGCGGCGGCACTGGAGCTACGGTCGGATTCGGCAACGCCCTACCACACCGTGGA
This sequence comes from Cytophagales bacterium, assembly GCA_014379925.1. Taxonomy (GTDB): domain Bacteria; phylum Bacteroidota; class Bacteroidia; order Cytophagales; family ES-bin-26; genus ES-bin-26. The sequence continues at coordinate 9,633 of JACMKY010000024.1, forward strand.
AATGTCGGACAGCGCCGCGCTGATGAGGCGGCTGTTCGAAGAACTGCCCCAGCAGCAGCAGCTCGTCCTTCACCTGCGCGACGTAGAGGATTATTCCTTCGAGGAAATCGAGCAAGTAACGGGACTGACCGTCAATAATATCCGCGTGATTTTGTCGAGGGCCAGAAAGAGCGTGCGCGCCACCTACCTTAAGTTCAACGACTATGAAGGACATTGACCGATTGCTGGAAAAATATTATGAAGGCGAAACATCCCTGGAAGAAGAAAAGCAACTGCGGGAGTTTTTCGGGGGCGATTCCATTCCTCCGCACTTGCAAAGCCCCGCCGCCACCTTCCGCTACCTGGCCGAAGTCCGCCGGGAAAAAGCACCGGCCCGGCTCTCGGACTGGCCCTCCGCGCCGATTCGGCCAGGAAGAAGGCTGCTCGTTTACTGGGGCTGGCGCGTGGCCGCGGGCGTGGGCCTGGTCCTGCTGGGCTTTGGCGGGGGCCTCCGGTACCAACGGACTGCGCCATCGCTCACGCAAACGATCCGGGCCGACGGTTTGGCCATGCAGAAAGCCCTGCGCTTCGACCGGGCGAGGCTCACTTCGGCCAGTGAACGCATTCGGGCGGTGAACCAGAGTTACCAACTCGCCCAAGCCGATGACGAAATCACCCGGGTGCTCATCAACACCATGAACTTCGACGACAACGTGAACGTGCGGCTGGCCGCCTGCGAAGCCCTGTACCGTTTCCACGAAGAATCCGCCGTACGGGAGGCCTTCGTCCAGTCGCTCCGGATCCAGACCGATCCGAACGTGCAGGCACTGCTCATCGACATCCTGGTGGAAATTAAGGAGAAACGGGCCGTGGAAGCGATGCAAAAACTCATTCAGGATCCGTCCGTGATGAGGGCGGTGCGCCTGAAGGCCGAACAGGGCATCGGCCGTTTGATCTAAGATCAGTAGGCAGCTAGCAGTAGCCAGTTGGTAGTTATTCAACGAGTAAAGCATTGATTTTCAATTATTTGATTTTATTGTGCAATTAGAATTTTAGTTTGGTACCAGTTGATGCCGAAAGAAGATCTACCCCTTAACATTCTCCATCCAATGAAAAATGCATTGTTGCTCACTCCGATGCTGCTTGGCTTCGTCTACAGCCCGGCGCAGACGATCATCAACCGAAAAGACGATGACGACCGCGACCGGAAAGAATACCGGCGAAGGGACGATGATGACCGCGACCAGAGAGAAACCCGGACGAAAAAGGACCTGGAATACCGGGTCGACTTTCCCAACGCCCGCGACCACAAGGTGTCCATCCAGGTGGATAACAGCAAGGTACGGATCGAAGGGTACAACGGTGACGAAGTAGTCATCCAGGCGGTGGGTCTCCAGGCCCCTCCCGAACGGGCCAAAGGCCTCAAACCCCTCTACTACTCGGCGGAAGACAATTCGGGCACGGGGTTGTCGGTCAAGCAGGAGGGCAAAACGCTCTACATCGTGAAGGCTTCGCGACAGGACGGGCGGTATACCATTCGCCTGCCGAAGAAGGTGGCCGTGTCGTTCGAGCAGGTCAATTGGCAGGGCGACGACCTGCTGATCACCAACCTGGAAGGCGATCTGGAAGTGAAAACCAACAACGCCGACATCGACATCCGGAACGTAACCGGTCCCCTCGTGGCCAGCACCACCAGCGGGGACATCACCGTCACGTATTCCGACGTGGAGCAGAGCAAGCCCAGTTCCATCTCCAACATCAGCGGCGTGGTCGACGTGACCTTGCCCGCGGACACCAGGGCCGACCTGAAAATGAAATCCATCACCGGCGAGATCTACAGCGACCTGGACCTTTCGCTCCACCAAGGCAAGGGATCGATGAGGCGGGTCGGCGGCGGCCACACGGTGGAGGGATCCTTGAACGGCGGCGGGGTGGAAATCAGCCTCCATACCATCAGCAGCGACATCTACGTCCGCAAACCGAAGTAACCTAAATGTTTCAGACGTCAGCTTTCAGCCCCCAACCTTCCGAATTCTCATGAAAAAGTGCGTTGTTCTTGCTTTGTTGTGGCTGGCCTCCGGGGAGGTTTTCGCCCAGAAAATCATCCAGAAGAGCCAGCCGTTCCGCGCCGGCCAGCAGGTGGACCTCGACCTGAAGTTTGCCGACAGCATCCGGATCAGTTACTGGGATAAAGCCGAAGTTTCCGTCCGGATTGCGGTGGAGATCAACGGGGGTAAACTGAACGACGCCCGTCCCGCCGCAGCCGAATCTCGCACCGGAGACCCCGATGAGCCCCGCGCCCCCCGAAGTGGCGGCGGTCCAG
>JACMKY010000227.1 GCA_014379925.1 Cytophagales bacterium
CTGTAACCCGTAACCCGTAACCTGCAACCCCTAACCTGTAACCTGTAACCTGCAACCCTCCCCACCCTGTAACCCGACCAACTTGCAACCTGCAACCAGTAACCCTATCAACCCTCCCCACCCTACTAACCCTTCCGCAGCGTTCCGTCTTCGCGTGGTGGGCCGGGTGCTGTTGTTGCTGGGGCTGGGTTACGCCGCCCTCTACGTGGGTACGCAGACGCACTTCTGGCTGGTGGGCTTCTGGCTGGGCGCGCTGGCCGCGGTGCTGACGGGCGAACTGATCCGCTTCGTGGAGCGCAGCGACCGGGAACTGGGCAACTTTCTGCTCTCCGTGCGGCAGGGGGATTTCTCGACCAGCTACGCCAATCCCCACCCCTCGGCGGCCGACGGGCGGCTGCGCGACGCTTACCAGGGTTTGATGCGCACGTTCCAGCAATTGCGCAGCGAGCGGGAATCCAACCAGCATTACTTGCAAACCATCATCGAACACGTGCAGGTGGCCCTGCTCTGTTACGACGAAAGCGAAACGGTTGCGTTGATGAATACCGCCGCCCGCCACCTGTTCGGGAAACCCTACCTGGGTCACCTGAGCGGCCTGCGAACCGTTGATCCGCGTTTGCTGGAAGTGGTGCAAGGACTCGAAACGGGCAAGCGGGCGTTGGTCAAGGTGGAGATGAACGGGAAACTTTTTAACCTCTCGGTGCAGGCCACCTCGTTTCGCCGGTTGGACAAGCGCTACAAACTGCTTTCCTTCCAGGACATCCGCTACGAGCTGGAGGCGCGGGAAGTGGAGGCCTGGCAAAAGCTGATCCGCGTGCTGACCCACGAAATCATGAACTCGGCCATTCCCATCGCCACCCTCACCGCCGTGGTGGACGGAATGCTCGAAGACGCCGGGGGCAACCCGCGCGACCCGGCTACCCTCAGCCACGAAGATGTTTCCGACCTGCGCAACAGCCTGAAAACGATCCGGCACCGCAGCCGGGGGCTGGTGGATTTCGTGAAGGCCTACCAGAGCCTGACCCAACCCGTCACGCCGAGTTTTCAGCGCGTGCCAGTGGGCGAATTGTTCGCCCGGATCGGGCGGCTGCTCCAGCCGGGCCTGAATCAAAAAGGCATCCGGCTCGACACCCGCCCGGGTCCCGAATCACTGAGCGTAGTGGCCGACCCGGACCTGGTCGAGCAGGTGTTGATCAACCTGATCGGCAATGCCGCCGATGCCCTGACCGGCGTAAATAACCCGGTTGTGGTGCTGTCGGCCCGGCCGGGTGAGAACGGACGTTGCCTGATTGGGGTGAGGGACAACGGCTGCGGCATTCGCCCGGAGGCAATGGAACACGTCTTCGTTCCCTTCTACACCACCAAACCCCACGGTTCGGGCATCGGGCTGAGCGTATCAAGGCAACTGGTGAGTTTGCACCAGGGAACCCTGTCGGTCGATTCCGTACCGGGGGAAGGAACCGTATTCACCATCACCCTACCGTGACAAAAGTTATTGGCAGGGCTTGGAAGCCCATTCCCAAGCCCACCGTTCCGACTACCATCTTCAGAGTTCCTGGATTACCCATTTTGTCACGCCGCGTGAGCGCCCACTACCGGGCGAAGTGACCGATTCGTAATTCGTAATTTGCAACCAACCGACCAACCCGTTGAACGCAACCCCGAAACCCGCGCCCGTCTGCCTGACCGTCATCGGCGGGGGCAGTTGGGCCACGGCCATCATCAAGATTCTCTCGGAAGGCGACGTGCGGATCAAATGGTGGCTCCGCAACCAGGCCGACATCGACTTCATCCGCAAACACCACCGCAACCCGCACTACCTGAGCGACGTGCCCCTCAACCCCCGCAAGGTAAAGGCGTACGCCAACGTCGCCGAAGCGGTTGAAGACGCCGCGTACGTGCTGCTGGCCGTTCCCGCGGCGTTCGTGACCGAGCCGCTCCGCCCGCTCTCCGCCGGGCACTTTACCGGGAAAACGGTGGTGTCAGCCATCAAGGGGATGATTCCGGGGGCTAACCTGCTGGTGACCGATTGGGTGGAGGCCACTTACGGGGTGAGTCCGCAAAACCTGTGCGTCATCGGTGGTCCTTGCCACGCCGAAGAAGTAGCGCTGGAAAAACAGTCGTACCTGACCATCGCCTCCGACAGCCTGCCACGGGCCGCTGATTTCGCCCGCCTGATGACGTGCCGCTACGTGCAGGCCCGGCCCCTTCACGACGTGTACGGGGTGGAATACTGCGCCGTGATGAAAAACGTCATCGCCCTGGCCTGCGGCATCACGCACGGGCTGGGCTACGGCGATAACTTCCAGGCCGTGCTGGTTGCCAACGCCATGCAGGAGATGCAGCGTTTCCTGGACGCGGTGTATCCGCACTACCGCGACCTGAGCGGGTCGGCCTACCTGGGCGATTTGCTGGTGACGGCCTACTCGCAGTTCAGCCGCAACCGCACGTTCGGCAGCATGATCGGCCGGGGCTACAGCGTGCAGTCGGCCCAGATGGAAATGAACATGGTCGCCGAAGGCTACTACGCCGTGAAAAGCATCCACGAAATCAACCAGACCTACCGGGTCGACATGCCCATCACCGAAACAGTGTACGACATCCTGTACGGCAAGAAATCCGCCGTCGGCGCCGTAAACGCGCTCCGCACCCAGTTGAAGTAGAACGGTCAAAAAGTCGTAAGTTACGGGTTGTGGTACGTTTTATAAAAGAGAAGATAACGGGCACAACAAGCAGCCGTAAATCGTAAGCCAGGCGAAGTAGGGTTGACTAGCCGTTTAAATAGAGTTGTACGGGTTTGATATACAACGCGTTAGCGCTTGTTGTTTTTCAATTAATAATAAACACAACTAGCTGTAAATCAATATAAAACAAGTCTAATAAACAGGAAGGGTCGGTTTTTTCCAGATGGGTGCTTGCAATGAAAAAAAACAACCTCGATTCGATTTACAATAGGCTGCTTTCTGATAAAACCAAGAAAAGCAGCGAAAGGGCTATTTTAATCATTGCCATTATTAGTTTTCTTATTCATTTAATTCTCATTTTCCTCATTGATTTTGACTTGATTGCTTTTGAATCAAGCTCCAAATTACTCAAAAATCCCATTGCCGCTATTTACACACCTTTTTCTTTTATTCTGGTTTATGAAGTTTACTTACTCATCTACTATTTGCCAAAGTCAATCACCACGTACATCAGGAAACAGTACGAAATTATCACCCTTATAATTATCAGACGGCTGTTCAAGGACCTGTCAAGCTTGGAACTCTCTTCCAATTGGTTCCAGATCAAAGATGACTTGCAATTTACTTATGACCTAATCGCCTCCGTTCTGCTCTTCTATTTACTTTATCTGTTCTATTCTAAAAGCCAGAAAAGTTACAATTATCGAGAAAAAATAGAAGACAGCACGTTGCCAACTACCACGACCAGATTCATAGATTTAAAAAAAATAATTGCCATCTGCTTGGTGCCCCTCTTGCTAATCCTCGCAACGTATACTTTTATAAGCTGGACAATAGATACATTTTATTCTTCGGATCAATTGACTGATTCATTCAAAAATATTAATAATATATTCTTTGACGAATTCTTTACGATTTTAATCATAGTGGACGTTATTTTACTTTTGTTGTCATTTTTTCGTACCGATGAATTTCATAAAGTAATAAGAAATTCAGGATTTATTATCTCCACTATCTTAATTCGATTATCGTTTTCGGTAGAGGGTCTGGTGAATACAGTGTTGATTGTTTCGGCCATCACATTTGGGTTATTAATGTTGACTATTCACGACAAATACGAAAAAATTACCCGACCTAACAATGGATAATAAGCGGCCATGAGTGTACTACAAAACGTTATTTGTCAGAGCTTTAAATTGACGTTTTCTGTTTAAACGGCTGGTCAATCGTACCTTGCACGACTTACGAGGGTTTGGGCGAAAGCCCCGGCATCGGCCGTCCGACGCGCTTTAGCCGGGGGATGCGGAGGATAGCCAAACGCGGAGCGGAAAAAGGCCGGGTTGATGTTATACATTTTGTTTTAATGCGTAAATTGAGTATATTGTACTAAGCGATAACATCCATTTGGACCAGAACGGTACATGGGGCAAGAGCGTCTCAGCCAGTGACTACTACCCCTTCGGCTTGACAATGAGCGGTAGAAGCTATACCTTGGCTGACTACCGCAATGGATTCAATGGACACGAGAAAGACGAGGACTTCGGCAACAACTACGACTATGGCTTTAGGATTTATA
>JACMKY010000228.1 GCA_014379925.1 Cytophagales bacterium
AAGCACCCAGCCTTTGACGTGGTCGGAGTTAGGGATCGCGCTGGCCGTTTCGGGCCTGGTTTTCCGGGCAGTAGAACTCGAAAAACTGGTCAAACGCCAGCGGGTTAAAAACGAGGGACCCGCCCGGGTAGAGCCCGTGGTTACCGCCTTGCCGACCGCCACCGCTGGTGCCTGAGTCAACCGCTCACTGCCGCGTCAAAACGGGGCGGGCGGTTTCGACCGCCGGGCTGTTCGCTGACTCTATCCGATTCCGCACCGGTCAGTAGAGAAGCAACCTGGCCCCTTGATTGAGCCAAGTCATAGCCTTGACTGAGTTGGGTCATAGGGGGGCGCGTAGGTGGCGGGTAGCTTTGCGCTGTTCTCAACCAAATCCATTAACGATAACGAGATGGAACAACAGACAAGCGGGCAACCCTGGTGGTTGCTGACGGTTTACGGAGGAATGATTAGTCTGATCGGTATTCTGCTGTTCAGGTTTCTGGAGGGCGGTCAGCCATCAATTGGCTATTGGATCGGCGCCTTGATGATGGTGAGCGGAGGCTGCGCGCTCTGGTTTGGGGTAGCTAGTCTGCGCAGTGAGCGGATCGGGTCGTGGCTCATCCTGGCCGGCCTGATCAGTACCGCCCTCGGGGTAGCCATGCTGGTCTACGCGGACGGATCGGTGCGCAGCTTTACCGACCTGATTGGTTACTGGGCCTTGTTGTTCACCTTTCTGCAAACCGGACAGGCGATGTATTCCTACCTCGGTCCCGGGTTTGGCCTCGATTACTTGGGTAAACTCATTCACGTTCTGCTGGCGATTTTGTCGGGCGTACTGGCATTTACGCTGATTATGTGGCCGGAAAGCCCCGGCAATCCGCTCAAACTGATTGGTCTGCTACCCGTTGCCATGGGCGGACTCCTCATTGCGCTGACCTTGAGATTGCGGAACAAGGACAAACTAGCCATGAGCGCATCGTGAACAGTGCCCGTGCTGGCAGCAGGGCCACCCTCACAAGTTAAAAACAGCGACGAGGCGATTTCCAGTCCCCGCTGGCCCGCGGACACCCGTTGGGAAATGGCCCGTTCGTTGAAAAGGGGCCTGGTCAACTGACCGGGCACGCTAAACTTTCCGTTTCACTCACCATTCAAAAAAATGACAACCCTACCCATAATCGTCACCATCATCATGGCGATGGCCGTACTGATCGGCGTCGGCATAACCGAGTTCCGTTCGCGCAACGAACCCAATGACCGCGAAAGCGATGTGCCCGGAATGGGCAATGCTTTGAACAAAAAGCAGGATGCCAAGGACGCCCAACTTACCACGCGCGTGGATGATTTCAACCCGGTCAGAGTTTGATAAAGGAAACGCAGCCGGACGCTCAGCGGCCGGGCCTTGTGCCTTGGTGTTCAAAGCTTGATTTGCGTTGCAAGGATTTAAAAAGGCGCCCTTCAACGGATCGAACCCGTGTTCTCCGGTGAAAAGATCGCGCAAGGGACATTCCGGTTCGAAGCATTGATTGTTACGCAAAAAAATGGGCCAACAGTTTGTTGAAATTCGGATGGTTGAAAAAATTAACCAAAGCGTTTTTCGCTGTTTTCATCCCAATATTTATGATATACATCCATCAAGAATTCCTTCGATAAGGGCTTCGTAGTAAATTCGTGTACGCCCAGTTCTTGAAAGGTTTTTACGTCGGCTTGGTTGGTATGAATGCCCAGTAAGACGAATATGGCATTGTGTTGAGGAATAAAATCGATTTGGTGAAGGGCTTGAATGAACTCCAGGCCATCCATCACGGGCATAAAGTGGTCAAAAAGTACCAGCGCCGGACAAGACACCGCTTCTTTAAATTGGCAAACCTGCCGTAGGTACGCGAGGGCCTGCTGCCCATTGAGCAACACCTCGATGTGGTTGGTGATTTGAAGATCCCGTAGTATCTCCTCATTGAGGAAATTATTGATCGGGTCGTCGTCCACCAGAAGAATTTGATTGAATTTTCTCATGCGCACGTAACTGGAAATAACCGACGCTTGCTGCCTGCTTGATTACCGGTTCTGGACGTTAATTTGCAACGCTTTGCATTGCTTACGACTTTTAACTTACGACCCTTGAACGGGGTTGTGAGGCAAATGATAAATAAGCCCGCGTACCGGTGCCGTGTATCCTGCCACGCGGCGTTCCACGGGGGGAGAAAATTAATCCTGAAAATGTTCCCGGAAAAGGGCATTCGCTATTTCCTGGGTTAAGGGCTCGTTGAGACGGGGTTCTCGCTACTCACTGCCTGAAATAAATGGTGAAGGTGGATCCCTGGCCGACCTGACTGGCCACTTCAATTCGGCCACTGGCGTTGTCGACCATTTTCTTGACCATGTACAGACCGACCCCCGAGCCTTCCACGTGGTCGTGCAGCCGTCCGAACATGGCAAACAGTTTCTTTTCCTGGCTCATGTCTATTCCCAGCCCATTGTCGGCCACCGACAAGACCGCGTGTTCACCCGTCTGCCGGCAACTGACGCTCACCAAGGGCACCCGTTCGGAGGAGCGGTACTTGATGGCGTTGGAGATCAGATTGTAAACGATGCTTCGCAGGTTTTTGGCTGAAAACCGGATGGCCCCGCATTCTTCCACGTCCACCTGAATGCGCGCACCCGAGGTTTGGACCAGCAACTCCAGGTCCAACAGTACTTCTTGAACCACCTCCTTCAGGTCCACCAGCGATACATCTTCGTCGTTGTCCTTCTGAAGCTTGGTCACTTCGGTGAGGTGGTAGATGGTCTTTTTGAAGCGTCCGATCGACTCTTCGATCAGGGAGGTGATGCGCCGCACCCGTTCGGGAGCCAAACTTTCCGCGGGCATGGCGCGGACCAGCATCTGGATCAGCCCCTCGATGTTGGAAATGGGTGCTTTCAGATCGTGGGAAGCGGCGTAAATGAAATTGTCGATATCCGCGTTGACGCGCGTGAGCTGTCCGTTGGCCGTGCTCAACTCCTCGTTGGCGGTAGTCAGGGCGTCGTTGTTGGCTGAGATCTCTTCATTGGCCGCGGCGATCTCTTCGTTGGTCGCGGCCAGCTCCTCGCTGAGGGCCTGCAGTTGCCGTTCGCTTTCCTCTACCTTTCGGCGGGCCAGCACCTGGTTGGTCACCTCGTAGGCAAACACCAGACCGCCGTCAATTCTCCCCTGCTCATCGTAACGCGCCTGATAGGTAAAGTTGAAATAGCGCTCTTCTAAGGGAGCGTTTTCGTGCCGGGCCACTGGGACCAGAATTTCTTTTCCTTCGAACGTTTCGCCAGTCTGGTAGACATTTTCCAGGATCGTTTGGATCGGTTGGCCGGCAATTTCGGGTAGGGCTTCCAGCAGCGGTTTGCCCAGCAGGTTGCGTTCCGGAAGCAGTTGCTGATAACCTGGATTAATGAGTTCAAAAACCAGCCCGGCCCCATCCAGGATGCAGATGGCCGCCGGCGCTTGCTGAAAAAACCGTTCCAGCCGGGCTTTTTGCCGGGCCACTTCCCTCCGGGCGGTCCGTTCCTTTTGGTGACTTTTCAGCAGCGCTTCCTGGGTTCGCTTGCGATCGGTCACGTCCTGCAGGGAGCCCACCATCCGGCAAGGCTGGCCTGGTGGCTGGTAGAGAATATGACTGCGGTGGTTGACGTGCCGATAGAAACCCTTGGCGGCGCGGAAACGGTATTCACCCGACCATTGCTTGTTTTCCTGGCTGAAGGTCTGCTCAATTTCTTTTTTGATCCGCTCCCGGTCGCGGGGATGAATCTGGTTGTACCAGGACTCTACGCCGGGTTCGATGGCCTCCGAAGGATAGCCAAACTGGCTTCGGTAGCTATCATTCCACCAGACGGTCTTTTGGACGATATCCCAGTCCATAATGACGTCTTGGGTGGCCAGCGACGCGAGTTCAAAGCGTTCCTTGGATTTTTGTAATTCGACGGTCTGCTCCTCAATCCTTTCCTCCAGTTCGTAGTTGGCGGCTTTCAACTCCCTGAATAGCCGCAGGTTCTCGGCTAGCAGGGCCGACTCATCGGCAGGCGCACGCTCAATCCCCGTCACTTTTCTTTCAATGGTCGTCAGCAGCTCATTCAGCTCCAGGGCCACCTTTTCCATTAAGGGCAGGCCCCGGCGGGCTTGCTCCACCTCACCCTGCTGATAGCGTCCCACCAGTTCCCGGGCAACGGTATGAATCGTGGCGTGCACTTTCTCTAGTTCGTGCATTTCGGGAATATGACCGTAGGCCACCAATCCGTGGGCGTAGATCCATTTTCCCACGCCACATTCGTAGTGGGAAAGCACGGGTTGCTCATCCATTGGTGCCCCGTAGAGAATAGACCGCAAGCGGGATTTGAATTGCAGGTGTTTGGCGCGGGCCTGGTCAAAATCGAAGTGCTGGGTATTCACTTGGGGAAAGTCGTCCGGTTGGTGAATGGGTAGGGATGCGGTAATGCGGGAGGGATGCCCGCTGGTTCTGTTGAATGTTTTTATTGAATCTGTTTAGATTTTTGCGCTGAAAAGATTTCCGAAGAAGGTTGAACATTGGGTTACCACCGAGCCCAACCCCGCCACGGAAAGCTTGAGCGGCGGCCGCGCGGTAAAGATAGGAGCGAGCAATGAATTTTACCGCATCGGTGCTCAGGCAAGCGGGACTTTGCCAGCAAAGTGCCCGTCTACGAATGGTTGTGGTTTTAGGGTTCTCGTACGCTGGTGGGCTTGGTTCCGGTGGCAATGAAACCGATCCGCGAAATAAAACCGGCCGGGCCGCGGACGGTGATGATTCGGAAGCAGCCCACCCAAAAAGACAAAGCCAGCCCCGTAGCCCGTTGACCGAAAGTGCATTCAGCAGTCATTAAAGGTTAAAGTCCAGTACAACCCGACCGTTAACCAACCCGGCTTTCATCGAGGTCAATACCTGGTTGATGTTTTCCAACCGATCGCAGTGATAGTGCACCTTCACCTTGCCCTCGGCGGCAAAGGCTAAACTCTCGACCAGATCCTGTCGGGTACCGACAATCGAGCCGCGCACGGTCTTGCGCGTCAGTACGACGTCGAAGATGTTGAGCCCAAAATCGCCGGGTGGCAAACCAACCAGCGACAGCGTTCCGCGACGACGCAGCATACCCACTCCCTGGGTAAAGGCCGGACGGGAAACGGCCGTGACCAGTACCCCGTGGGCACCTTTGATGGTTTGCTGAATGAGGGTGACGGGGTCTTCTACCGCCGCGTTGACAACCAGGTCAGCCCCCACGGCTTGAGCAAGCTTCAATTTGTCTTCTTGAATATCCACGGCGGCTACGCGCATACCCATGGCTTTGGCGTATTGTACCGCCAGGTGGCCCAGACCGCCGATTCCGGAAATGACGACCCATTGCCCCGGTTTCACCTCCGTTTCCTTCAGGCCTTTGTACACCGTAACCCCGGCGCACAGCAGGGGGGCGGCTTCCTGAAAAGACAATGCATCGGGTAAATGCCCCACAAAGTTTGGATCGGCCAGCGCGTACTCGGCGTAACTTCCCTGCACCGAATAGCCCGTATTCTGTTGCGCCTCACACAAGGTCTCCCAGCCCGACAAACAGTGTTCACAGTGGCCGCAGGCGGTATATAGCCAGGGTATACCCACGCGGTCCCCTTCTTTTACCTGCGTTACGCCCGCCCCGACGGCCACCACCGTGCCAGCTCCCTCGTGACCCGGAATCAGGGGCAGCGTAGCTTTGACGGGCCAGTCGCCGTCGATGGCGTGCAAATCCGTGTGGCAAACGCCACAGGCGGCCACCTTGACCAAAATCCGGCCAGGAACAACTTCCGGCACCGGCACCTGTTCAATCCGTAGGGGCTCACCGTAGGCCCGGGCTACGGCGGCTTTCATTGTGGCTGGTATCATGGCTGGCGGCGGTTAACGAGTGAATACGACCGGGTGATGACTGGTCAGATGACCAGGGCCCGTCCCAAACGAGTAAGCCAAAAATAGATCGGACCCGGTGTTGGACAAATGACAAAGCTCAGGACATGGCAAAACTTTGGTCAGGTAGGCATTGCGGTGCAGTCAGTGGCAGTGCCAGAAAAGCCCGGGCTGCGCAGAATCAGATCAACGACTGACCGCCGTCATTGAATAGCCAAGAATAGCCCGGCATCTTTGCGCCCGTTGGCCCAGGCGGCTGTTTTGCCGGATTACTTTCTCATCGAACCGCCGGTTCGCGTACCCTAACAATAAAAAATGGAAACCATCGTCAGCCTACCACCTAAAACGGACCGCCAAACGGATACGCCGTTATCGCCGGAGTTAGCCCAACGCATGCACGCCTACTGGCGGGCTGCCAACTATTTATCGGTTGGCCAACTCTATCTGCGCGACAATCCTTTGCTGCGTAAACCGCTGGCATTGGAGCACGTCAAGCAACGGCTGGTGGGGCACTGGGGCACCACGCCGGGGCAGAACTTTATTTATGTTCACCTCAACCGGGTTATCCAGCAGTACGACCTCAATGTGATCTACATCTCCGGACCCGGCCACGGCGGTCCGGCGGTGGTGGCCAACACCTACCTCGAAGGTACCTACGGCGAGGTCTACCCGAATATTGGCTCCGATGAAAACGGGTTGAAAAAGCTGTTCACCCAGTTCTCTTTCCCCGGCGGAATTTCGAGTCACGCCGGACCGGAAACGCCCGGTTCGATTCACGAAGGGGGCGAGCTGGGCTACTCACTCAGTCACGCGTTCGGGGCGGTATTCGACAACCCGACGTTGGTCGTCGCCTGCGTGGTCGGCGATGGGGAAGCCGAAACCGGGCCCCTGGCTACGGCCTGGCATTCCAACAAGTTTCTCAATCCGGTCACCGACGGGGTGGTGTTGCCCATTCTGCACCTCAACGGCTACAAAATTGCCAACCCCACGGTGTTGGCCCGCATCCCGCGCGAAGAGTTGGAACAGTTGCTGCTGGGCTACGGCTGGACGCCGCTGTTCGTGGAAGGTCACGAGCCCGAACCCATGCACCAGGCCATGGCCGCCGCCCTGGACCAGGCCATCACCCAAATCAAACGGATTCAGCAAGCCGCCCGCACCCAGGGCGACGCTACCCGACCCCGTTGGCCGGTGATTGTGCTCCGGTCCCCCAAGGGCTGGACGGGACCCCAAGTCGTTGATGGCCTACCCAACGAAGGCACCTTCCGGGCCCACCAGGTCCCCATCGCCGTGTCGGCCACCACGCCGCCCGAGCACCTGGCGCAACTGGAAAGCTGGTTGAAAAGCTATCAGCCCGAAGCACTCTTCGATGAGCGAGGCCGGCTGTTGCCGGAACTGGCCGAATTGGCTCCCCGGGGCGACCGGCGGATGGGGGCCAATCCCCACGCCAATGGCGGCTTGCTGCTGCGCGACTTGCGCATGCCGGATTTCGGCGATTACGCCGTCGAGGTGCCTTCGCCCGGGGCTTCGGAAGCCAGCGATACCTACGTGACCGGGCAGTTTCTGCGCGACGTCATCAAGCTGAACGGGGAGCCGAATAATTTCAAAGTTTTTGGTCCCGACGAGACCATTTCTAATCGCCTGGAAGCGGTTTTTGAGGTGACGGATCGTCAGTGGAATGCCCAAACCGCCGCCAATGACGAATTTCTGGCCCCCACGGGAAGTGTGGTGGAAATGCTCAGCGAACACCAATGCGAAGGTTGGCTGGAGGGATACCTGCTCACCGGACGGCACGGACTTTTCAACAGCTACGAGGCATTCGTCCACATTGTCGGTTCGATGTTTAACCAACACGCCAAGTGGCTGAAGATGACGCTGGAACTACCGTGGCGGAGAAAAATTGCTTCGTTGAATTACCTGCTCACCTCCACGGTCTGGCGGCAGGACCACAATGGCTTTACCCACCAGGATCCCGGTTTTATCGATCACGTGATCAACAAGAAAGCGTCCATCGTGCGCGTATACCTACCGCCGGATGCCAACTGCCTGCTCTCGGTAATGGATCATTGCCTGCGCAGCCGGCACTACGTGAATGTGATGGTGGCGGGCAAACACCCGGGTCCCCAATGGCTGAACCTGGACGCCGCCATCAAGCATTGCGCGCAAGGAATCGGCATCTGGCAGTGGGCGAGCAACGACCAGGGCGACGAGCCGGACGCGGTGATGGCCTGCTGTGGCGACGTGCCGACGCTGGAAACGTTGGCGGCAGTTTCAATTCTGCGAAAACATTTGCCGGAGCTGAAAATCCGGGTGGTCAATGTGGTCGATTTACTGAAACTGGAGCGCAGTACCGAACACCCCCACGGCCTGAGCGACGCGGATTTCGATGCCCTTTTCACGAAAAACAAGCCGGTTATTTTTGCTTTTCACGGCTACCCCTGGCTGATTCATCGGTTAACCTACAAGCGCGCCAACCATAACAACCTGCACGTGCGCGGCTACAAGGAAGAAGGCACGGTCACGACGGCCTTTGAGATGAGGGTGCTCAATGATCTGGATCGATTCCATTTGGTAATGGATGTAATTGATCGCCTGCCCCAATTGGGTAACAAGGGCGCTTATCTGAAGCAAATGCTGAAGGACAAACTCATCGAACACAAGCAGTACATCAACAAAAACGGGGAAGACCTGCCCGAGATTCGTAACTGGAAATGGAATGGCTGATCAAGTGAAAACGTCCGCATTAATCAGTACGGCGCGGGCCTTGGTCGCGGGCGACAAGGGCCTGCTGGCGATGGACGAGAGTACGTCAACCTGCAACCAGCGGTTTGCGGAGTTGGGGATTCCCCAGACCGTGGAGGCCCGGCGATCTTACCGGGAGTTGCTGGTCACGACACCCCGTCTGGGGGAGTGCATCAGTGGGGCAATTTTGTACGACGAAACCATCCGTCAGCGTACCCGGGAGGGTACTTCACTGGTCGAGGTCCTCCTCCGGGCAGGCATCATTCCTGGGATCAAAGTGGACTTGGGTGCCAAAGAGTTGGCAGGTTTTCCGGGGGAAAAAGTGACCGAAGGGTTGGATGGATTGCGTGAACGCCTCACTGAATACCTCCAGTTAGGGGCTCGTTTTGCCAAGTGGCGGGCGGTGATTGCCACTGGGGAGGGCCTTCCTACCCAGGCTTGTATGGAAGCCAACGTTCACGCGTTGGCCCGCTACGCCGCTTTGTGCCAGGAGGCGGGGTTGGTACCCATTGTTGAGCCGGAAGTACTGATGGATGGCTCGCACACTTTGGAACGGTGCTTTGGGGTGACGGAGGAAGTGCTGGGAATGCTTTTCGCCCAGTTGTATACCCAGGGAGTCGCCCTGGAGGGAATGCTTTTGAAGCCCAGCATGGTTCTGGCCGGAAAGGATTGTCCCCAACCGAGTAGTGTGGACCAGGTGGCAGACGCCACGGTAACGTGTCTGCTGAGAACCGTCCCCGCGGCGGTGCCGGGCATTGCGTTTTTGTCCGGGGGACAATCGCCCGAACAGGCCTCCCGCCACCTGAATGCCATGCACATCCGGTTTGAACGGAAAATGCCCTGGGCGCTGACTTTTTCGTTTGCCAGGGCCATTCAGCAACCGGCCCTGGAAATCTGGAAAGGTCAGGACGCGAATGTGGCGGCTGCGCAAGGGGCGCTGTACCACTGGGCGAGTTGCAACAGTGCCGCTCGCCGCCGCCAGTACGGCACCGGGGTATGAAGGAATGGAAAAATCGCTTCCGGTTGTACTGAAATAAAAAGCAACCTTAAGCAAGGGTACCGGTGAAAACGCTCTTAGTCGCCACTGATTTCTCCCCGGCATCGGAGCGAGCCGCCGAGTACGCCAAACGAACCTGCTCTTACGAAAAAATATCCTTTTATACCAATCCCGCGAAGACGTACCGGAGGCGATCCGGGAGTTTAGCCACGTCCACAACGCGGACCTTTTGGTGGTCGCAAAGTTTTTGGGATCCAAAAAGCAGCCAAACGAAACGGATGGCCGATCGTAGCCAAATTCCACTCCTGACACTTCATTACCGATCTCAATTCAAGTGGCTAATTATCAGATTTTCCGTTCTGCTTCGTCTGAACAGCAGCTTGATGCGGAGGTTTTATACCGGGGACCGCACCCGGTTTGTCTAACAAAATCCCGTTGTGGAAAAGGGGAAAACCGTTCTGTTTTTGACTTCCTTGGCCCCTACGTTAATCTACCGGCTGTTTTTGGGGAAAAGCCAACAAAGGGATGTTGGTCTGCAAGGCCATGTTTTTGGTTCGACTATGGTCAAACAACCGTTCCAACATTCCTCTTTCCCTGTAAGACATGACCAGTAGGTCCGGCCGGTACAGTCGCATAAATTCATTGATTCCCGTAATAATGTCGTTATCCTGATTGGTATGCACAAAGTGAAACGAGATTTTCTCGTAGCTGTTGTCATTCCGTAAGCTGGCTAATTGCTCGTGCACATTAAAGTTTTCTAAATCTACCCATTGTGGAAATACCGGATACACGTGAAAGATCTCGATGCTAGCCTCCAGTTGACGGGCAAAGGGTACAATTTCTTTTAACCGTTCATTCAGCTCTTTTAAGTCAGAGGTATACCCAATGGACGTTATGGTTGTGCCGTTGTAATTTTCAGGCACTACCAACACCGGACAACTAACTTCTCCGATTAGTTGGGAAGTATGGCTGCCAAAAAAAGTGTTCGCAAACCCGTTCCTTCCCTCGGTTCCCATAATGATGAGGTCTACTGCTTGCGCTTGCACGATTTTCTCTAAAGTATTCACGCCAAATTCGCCTATCTCCAGCAGGGGTTCAACGGAAACTTTCCTGACAGATGAGGCCAGGGTTTGCCTGAATGGCGCAATCTTTTCTTCCAGTAAATTAAGTTTGGCGGCCGAATCATTGGCCGTTGCGTGCAATACGATTAGCTTTTCGCCGATGCGTTGGCACAGGCCAATGGCGTAGGTTAAGCCGTGATCGGCAATCGGAGAAAAATCAGTAGGTACCAGGATGGTATACATAACTTTGTTTTTTAGTAAGCTTTACTGTCTCTCAATTTTGTTAAGTGCAGGAATGTAAAATATCCACGACAGTTCAGTTCTTCCTCTGGCTTACTCGTACACCCACTGTAATGGTATGGTCAGGTGTAATTAGTTTGGGTCAAAGAGAATAACGTTGATGCTCAAATTTCATCCTGCATTAGCCAGGGCGTATTGACTTTTTCCGCAGGCCGGAAGTGCAATAACCTAAACCAATTCGCAGCACCTGTTTAAACGAAAATAGATAATGATAAACGTTTTAATCACCGGGGCAACTGGGAATGTAGGCAGCGCAATCGTGAGGAATTTAGACGAGAACACCGATTTAAGCGTGTGGAAAGCATCCTACAAACGTTCACTCGCAACTGACGAATTGTTCTTTGATTTCAATGATCTGCCCAAATCAAAAGAATCTTTAAAGTATGTTGACGTATTGTTTCTTCTCAGACCACCAAAGTTAGCGGATATTAAGAAATATTTTTCTCCATTAATCGAAGCTTGCAGAGAGAAGAATGTGAAGCACATTGTTTTCTTATCCGTACAGGGCGTTGAAGACCACGCCATCATTCCCCACGCCAAGATTGAAAAACTTATCTTGTCAAGCGGAATTTATTATACTTTTATCCGCCCGTCTTACTTCATGCAGAATCTTACAACCACCTTAAAAGAAGACATCCGCCAAAAGAGTCTTATCTACCTGCCGGCCGGCCGGGCTAAGTTTTTGTGGATAGACGCAAATGACGTAGGAAAAGCCATTGCAGTGGTTCTTCAAAATACCAGCGAACACCGGCAAAAGACGTATGTCATCACCGGTGCCCAATTATTTTCTTTTGATGCAGTTGCCACGATGATGAGCCAGATACTAGGAAAGAAGATTCAGTATAAGAGCCCGAACCTGCTGAATTTTTTCGTGCAAAAGAGCAAAGAAGGCGTACCGTCGGGGCTTATCTTCGTAATGATGATGCTGCACGTAATACCCCGCTTTGAGAAAGAGCCACCCGTCGTTGCTGATTTTATAACTTTAACCGGCCAGCAGCCTAATACCTTGGAAAACTTTATACAAACCTACAAAAATCAATGGCTAAACGAGCAACTTTAGTTGGAAGCTACCGTGGGTATGCAGGGTAGACTGCGCGTAATATCTAAATATTTGTTAATCTTTTAATAGCAAGTGACGCATTATCCGTCATTTTCTCCGTTGAAACGGGAGAAACCCAACGCAGGCTTTCCAGTGCGCGGCTTCTGGCCTCAATCATCCTTACTTGCTTCAAATATAGGGTGGTATATTCAGGCCGTAAAACGAAGCTTCGAATTCAATAACCCTTGACCCTAGCCGCGCTTACCATCCGTCCCGTTGCCACCAACTAAACGCACCCGCGAAGCATCACCGGGTTACGAGGCCATCCTCCGCTGGTTTGGCGACCGGGGCTGGCAGCCTTTTGCTTTCCAGCAAGCAGCCTGGCAGGCGTACCTTGCGGGAAAAAGCGGATTACTCAACGCCCCCACCGGCAGTGGCAAAACCTTCGCCCTGTGGATGCCCTGCCTGGCCGAATACATCAACCAGTACCCGCCGGACTACCGCCAACCCCGCCGGAACGGACTGCAAATTCTCTGGATAACCCCCCTCCGGGCCCTGGCCAAAGACATCCGACTGGCCATGCAAACGGCTTGCGACGACCTGGGTGTTCCCTGGCGGGTGGCGGTGCGCACGGGCAATACCTCCACCAGCGAACGGCAGCAGCAACTGCGCCGCATGCCCGAATGCCTCGTTACCACGCCCGAAAGCCTGCACATCCTGCTGAGCCAAAAGGGCGGCGCGGACCACTTCCGGTCGCTGAAGGCGGTGATCATCGACGAATGGCACGAGCTGCTGGGCAGCAAACGGGGTGTACAGGCCGAACTGGCCCTTTCGCGCCTCCGCCCGCTGACGCGGCAACCCCTGAAGGTATGGGGCATCTCGGCCACCATCGGCAACCTGGAACAAGCCCTGGCGGTGCTGACGGGGGCGGACGCGACCACGGATGAGGCGGCTCCCGGAGCAGCGGCTCCCGGAGTCATCCTCCGCGCGGAGGTGCGCAAGCAGACGCGGATTCACTCGGTGCTGCCCGACGACGGCCAGGAAATGCCCTACCCGGGTCAGCTGGGAACCAAACTCATTGCCAAAATCCTGCCCGTTATCCGACGGAGCCAGACCACGCTGGTATTCGTCAACACGCGGGCGGCGGCGGAAATCTGGTACCAGCACCTGCTGCTCCAAGCCCCCGAGCTGGCCGGACTGGTGGCGATGCACCACGGTTCGCTCGACGCGGCCACGCGCGAATGGGTCGAAGAGGCCCTCAAGGAGGGTCGGCTCAAAGCGGTGGTCTGCACCTCCAGCCTGGACTTGGGCGTGGATTTCGCCCCGGTCGAAACCATCGTGCAGGTGGGCAGTCCGAAGGGCGTGGCGCGTTTCCTGCAACGGGCCGGGCGAAGCGGACACCGCCCCGGCGCCGTCAGCCAGATCTACTTCCTGCCCACCCACTCGCTCGAATTGATCGAGGCCGTGGCCATGAAAGAAGCCGCCACCACCCAACTGACCGAAAGCCGGATTCCGGTGCCCAAGCCCCTGGACGTGCTGGTGCAGTACCTGGTCACGCTGGCCGTGGGCGACGGGTTTGAAGAGGGATCGCTGTACCAGGAGGTTCGGGGCACCTACGCTTACCGCGACCTGAGCCCGGAGGAATGGGCGTGGGCCCTGGCCTTCATCACCACGGGCGGCCAGAGCCTGGGGGCGTACGACGAATTCGCGCGGGTGGAAATAACCGGAGAAGGGCGATACCAGGTAACCTCCCGCCAGACGGCAATGCGGCACCGCCTGGGCATCGGCACCATTGTGAGCGATCCCAGCATCCGCCTTCAGTACCTGGGCGGCACGCGGCTGGGCACCCTGGAAGAATCGTTCGTGTCGCGGCTGCGCGAAGGCGACGTGTTCTGGTTCGGCGGCAAAAACCTGGAGTTCGTGCGCGTGCGCGAGATGACGGCCTGGGTGCGCCGGGCGGGTACCCGGAAAGGCACCGTTCCGCGCTGGTCGGGCCAACGGATGGCCCTCTCGCCGCAGTTGGCCGCCATCATCCGCCGGAAGTGGGGCGAGATTGCCGACAACACGGACGACATCCGCGAAAAGAGTCCGGAAATCCGGGTGCTGGCTCCCCTGCTGGACCGGCAGCAACGCTGGTCGGCCATTCCCCGCCCAGAGGAACTGCTGTTCGAACAACTGAAAACCCGCGAAGGTTACCACGTTTTCGTTTATCCGTTCGAGGGAAGGCTGGTCAACGAAGTGCTGGCCGCGCTCTGCGCCTACCGCCTGAGCCGGATGCAACCGATCTCCATCTCCATCGCCAGCAACGACTACGGCTTCGAGTTGCTCTCCGACCAGGAAATTCCCCTGGAAGAAGCGCTGGCGCAAGAACGGCTGTTCCAGGCGGCGGGCCTGACGGAAGACATCGAAGCGAGTCTCAACGAAACGGAGATGGCCAGGCGGCGCTTCCGCGACATTGCCAGCATCGCCGGGCTGATCTTCCAGGGCTACCCCGGCAAGAACATCACCAGCAAACACCTGCAGTCCTCGTCCCAACTCCTCTTCGACGTCTTCCGGCAGTACGATCCCCACAACCTGCTCCTCCGGCAGGCCTACGACGAAGTACTGCGAACCCAGCTCCAGGAATCGCACCTGCTGGACACCCTGGAACGGCTGCGGGGCCAGCGGATAATCCTCAAAAAGACCGCTCACCCCACTCCCCTGGCCTTCCCGATTATGATCGAGCGGCTGCGGGAAATCCTGAGTTCGGAAAAGCTGGAAGACCGCATCGCCAAGATGCAGTTGCAGGTGACGAAGTGGTAGGAAATTGAAGGGCAATGTACGTGGATGAGTTACGGGTCGGCGGTGGGATTTTTTGCCAATCCGGCGCTTTTGCTACGGTTGGCCACGCGTTCCCTCACTCCGGCAGGGCAAAGGCCACGTAGGCGTCGCCCGACTTGGTGCCCATCTTGCCGCCGCCCGCCGCAATCACCACGTACTGCTTGCCGTCGGCTTCGTAAACGCAGGGCGTGGCGTAGCCGCCGGCGGGAAGCGTAGTTTCCCACAGCACCTTCCCGGTGCGTTTGTCGAAGGCGCGGAATTTTTCGTCCTTGGAAGCCCCGATGAAAACCAACCCGCCCGCCGTGGTGACCGGCCCGCCGTAGTTCTCCGTTCCGGTCGGGGAGATGCCCCGCTTGGTCAGCGCCGCGAATTCCCCCAGGGGCACTTTCCAGGCAAGCTTGCCGGTGGTCAAATCGATGGCGTTGAGCGTTCCCCACGGGGGCTTGATGGCCGGGTAGTGGTCTTTGGTCAGGAAACGGCTGTAGCCGGTCATGCTGTAGGCCGGAATGGGCACGTCGTCGGCTTCGTTGGCCGCAACTTCCTTAAGCTCGTAGGGATCGGCCTCGGTTTTCAGGTTCAGCAGGAAAGCCACCAGGGCTTCGCGGTCCGCATCGGCCAGGTGCTTGAACGAAGGCATGGTACCCCGGCCGGTTTTCAGCAGCTGCGCCACCCCGGCGGGCGGGTACTTTTTGTCCAGCCCCACCAGCGACGGATAGGCGCCGGCGTTGCCCTTCCGGTCGGCTCCGTGGCAGTTGGCGCAATTGCCCACGTACAGGTTCTGGCCCCGGTCGGCCAGGGTACCGCCCGGGGCAAGTTGGTTTTCCTTCATCGTCACCTTCCAGGGCATTTCGTTGGCGTTCACGTAGAGCATCCCCGTTTCCGGGTCGAAGGAAGCGCCGCCCCACTCGCCGCCGCCGTCGAAACCGGGAAACAAGACGGCCCCCTGCTCGGAGGGCGGAATGAACATGCCGCCGGATTTGAGTTGGCGGAACTGCGGGGCGATTTCGGCGTGGTGTTCGGGGGAGACGTCGATGATGTCGCTCTCCGGGAAATTCTGCCGCATGAAGGGTTCGGGCAGCGTGGGAATCGGCTGGGTGGGCCAGGCTTGTTCGCCCCGCAGGTCGGAAGGAGGCACGGGCGTTTCCCGGATCGGAAAGAGGGGTTTGCCAGTTACCCGGTCGAAGAGGAAGACGAGGCCGTGCTTGGTGATCTGCGCCACGGCATCCGTGCGTTTACCGCCGTGGGTGACGGTCACCAGGTTGGGCGGGGCGGGCAGGTCGCGGTCCCAGAGGTCGTGGTGGACGGTCTGGAAATGCCATTGGCGCTTACCCGTTGCCGCGTCCAGGGCAACCAGGCAGTTGGCGTAGAGGTTCTGCCCTTTGCGGTAGCCGCCCCAGAAATCGTAGGTAGCCGAGCCGAGCGGCACGAACACGATGCCGCGCGCTTCGTCCAGGCTCATGCCCGCCCAGGCGTTGGCCCCGCCAATCCGCCGGTAGGCTTGCGGATCGTCCCAGGTTTCGTGGCCCGGTTCGCCGGGATACGGAATGGTGTGGAAGATCCAGGCCCGTTTGCCAGTGCGCACGTCGAAGGCGCGGACGTGGCCGGGCGCCGCGTCCAGTCCCTCCGAAAGCCGCATGCCCATAATGATCAGGTCTTTGTAGATGATGCCGGGCGAATTGGCCACGATGAAGAACTTCTCCTTGTGGTAATCCAGGTCGCGCTGCAAGTCCAGGCGGCCGTTGTCGCCGAAGGTGGGAATGGGCTGGCCGGTGGTGGCGTCGAGGGCAAACAGGTAGTTGCCGGCCGAGCAGAGAATCCGTTTGTCAGAACCCGATTCCCAGTAGGTAACGCCCCGGTTGGTGCCGGCCCAGCCGTTTTCGCCGCCCCAGTGGGTAAACGGATCGAACCGCCAAAGCGGCTTGCCGGTCGCCGCGTGGATGGCCAGCACGCTGATGCGGGAAGAGGTAGCGTAAAGCACTCCGTTCACCACGATCGGGTTGCACTGAATCTGGGCGCGGTTGGCCGTGTCGCGTTCGCCGGTGTGGTACGTCCAGGCCACCCGCAGCTTCGACACGTTGTCGACGTTGATCTGGCGCAGGTTCGAATAGCGGTGGCTGCCGGGATCGCCCCCGTAGGTGGTCCACTGCCGGAATCGCTGGTCGTTTTCGGGGCGATCGGCGCAGGCTCCCAGCGAGAGCAGGCCGACGAGGCAAAAGACGGGGTGAATGAATCTCATGGTTGATAAAGAAGTAGGTGGACGAAGACGGCGACCAGCGGATGGAGGCGGAAGATACGGAATCGGCCGTTTATCCGCACGGTGCCGAGGAAGAAGCGTCCGAAGTCTGAACGGTGATTTAGGTGATTGAGATGAGAAAGTTTGAAGGCTGCCTCCTTCCCGATTGTCATCCCCGCTTGTCGGGCAGGCAGGCAGGCTCCCGCTTGGCGTAAAGCTGACAACCCGGGCGTTTTGTAAACCCCTCGGCCCGGACGGTGGCGGCGGAAGGGCTGGGACTAGTGGCGATGCAGACGCTGACGCTCCAGAAGGTGGAGGAGTTGACCTTGTACCTCATCGAGCAGAATAAGCAGTTGCAAAGCCTGAAAAAGGAGAATGCCGATCTCCGGCGAGCCAACCAGGAGATCAAGGAAAGTTTCCGTAAGTTGAAGTAGGTACATAACCCCTACCATCACGATGAAAAAGCCCTTAATTCTACTCCTACTTCTGTTCAGCGCCCTGACGCTGACTCAGTGCTCCTGGCTATTTGGTAAGAAAGATGACGAGCTAGAACTGCCACCCGCCACCCAAGAAGGCAAGGGTACGCTTGGGTTTATGCTCAACGGCAAGCTTTGGGTGCCAAAGGGATTTACCGGGAGATCTAATTCCAGTTTGTCTTACGATCCAGGCCTCAACGGAGGATTACTTACCCTTTCTGCTTATCGAATTGAGGGTGATGAAGGTCAATATATAACAATTTATTGCGGAGGGGTAACTCAAATTGGTGCCTACGCTTTGAGCCGGCCAAATCCGCCCGGCGGAGTAGTCTACTTCAATTCAAACACTCGAACCAATACCGCGTGTGACTACGGAGATGGGAGTATTGTCAGCCAACAGGGTACGCTCACCATCACCCGATTCGATCTCACCAAACACATCATTGCCGGGCGTGTTGAGTTTACCCTCATCCATCCCGAATGCGATACCATTCGCGCCACCGACGGCCGCTTTGACATGGAACTTCAACCGTAACTCCCTCTCCCGTGAAAAACCTTGCCCTTTTGCTGACTTTGGTCGGCTACGTTTGGGCTTTC